>JAEYWB010000340.1 GCA_023429275.1 Planctomycetota bacterium | reverse complement strand
ACATCACTCCCGAAAAGCGGGCACGGCTCGTCGATCAACTGCTCGACAGCCCGGACTATGCGTCGTTCTGGACGATGAAGATGGCGGATGTCCTGCGGGCGAACAGCGGCAAGCTGAGCCCGGCGGGCGTCGCCAAGTTCAACCGCTGGATCTACCAGGGGGTCCTGACCGACCAGCCGTTCGACCAGTTCGCCCGTGAACTGCTCACGGCCAAGGGGAATACCTACGAGAATCCCGCCGCCAACTACTGGAAGGCGAGCCGCGAGCCGAGCGACGCGACGGAATCGACCGTGCAGCTCTTCCTCGGGATCCGGATCCAGTGCGCCAAGTGCCACAACCACCCGTTCGAGCGGTGGTCGCAGGATAACTACTACGGCATCGGTGCCGCCTTCGCTCGCGTCGGCCGCAAGAAGACCACCGAGAAGGATGAAGAGGTGATCTTCACCTCGACCGGGGGCGAAGTAACCCAGCCCCGCACCGGCAAGCAGATGAAGGTCCACCTCCTTCTCAAGGGGGATGTCGACGTCTCTCCGGAGCAGGACCGCCGCGCAGTCTTCGCCGACTGGCTCGTGGCCGCGGACAACCCGTTCTTCGCCAAGGCCGCGGCGAACCGCGTCTGGGGACACCTCCTCGGCCGCGGGATCGTCGATCCGGTGGACGACTTCCGGGATTCGAACCCGCCGTCGAACGCGAAGCTCCTGGCGGAACTCTCGAAGCAGTTCGCCGAGCACGGTTTCAGCCGCAAGTGGCTCATCAAGACGATCATGCTGAGCCATACCTACCAGCGAAGCTCGCGGACGAACGAGTTCAACAAGACGGACGACATCTACTTCTCGCACGCCACGACCCGCATGCTGACCGCCGAGCAGCTGCTCGACGGGATCTGCGCCGTGACCTCGGTCCCCGAGACTTTCCCGAACATGCCGGCCGGGACGCGGGCGACGGAACTCGCCGAGCCTCCGACCGACAACTACTTCCTCAAGATCTTCGGTCAGCCGCAGCGGGAGATGGTCTGCGAATGCGAACGGTCGAGCGATTCGAACCTGTCGCAGGCCCTCCAGATGATCAACGGCCCGACCGTCCACAACAAGCTGCGTGCGGACAACGGCCGGATCAACACGATGATCGCGGCGAAGAAGACCGACGAAGAGATCATCGCTCAGCTTTACCTCGCCGGCGTCTCCCGGACTCCGACGACGGAAGAGCTCAAGACGGCGAAGGCTCACATCGCTGCCTCAGGCGAAGCGAACCGCCGCCAGGCCCTCGAAGACATCGGCTGGGCGGTGCTGAACTCCAAGGAGTTCCTGTTCCAGCACTGAAGTAGAGGCCCGTGATCGCGGAAGGGACGCGGGTTCCATACCGGACCGTTTAGCCGCGGAGCGCGGCTCGAGCGTTGCCGAGTCCTCACTGACCTCGACCGCGTCGCGCAATGTGCTGCGATTGCGGTTGGGAAACGGAGTGCGATACTGCGAAGGGACGATGGCTGTCTGTCCCTTCCCAGATCCATTCGCGGGGTCCGTCATGCCGGCGACGGTCACGACCTGGCAGATCCGTCACGGTGATATTCTCGACATCCCGGCGGATGCTCTGATCTGCTCTGCCAATATCTATCTGACACTGTCCGGCGGTGTCGGCGGCGCGTTTCTGCTGAGATACGGCGACGCGATGCAGCACGCCCTTCGAGATTTCCTGGCCGACAGAGGGGTGCGGCATGTGTCCCGCGGGGAGGTCGTGTCGATGCCCCCTTGCGGTTCACCGTACCGAGGCGTTCTGCACGCGGTCGCGGTCGACGGGGCCTATGAGTCCTCGCCCGTCATCATCGAAGAAATCGTTTCGAAGGCCCTCGGACTTGCCGCCGACATGAATGCCACGACCGTGGCTTTGCCGCTCCTTGCGACTGGCTACGGGCGCCTGCCGGTCGAAGGTTTTCTCGAAGGCCTTCGACGCGTCATCGCCCGTTCCTTCCCTCCGGTCGAGAGGGTGATCCTGGGAGTCCGGTCGAAATTCGACGTCGAAGCCGTGCTCGACAGCCTGCCAGGCATTTCTCAAAGCCAGTGAACGTCAGCGACCGCGCCGGCCGTGGCCGGGCATCGGACGAGGAACATCAAGTTGCCTCATCTACGCTCGATTGCGATATTCGATGAGGGCCGAAGGCGAGCGCGTCACTTCGCCTTGAGAGACACGAGCGAGTGAAACCCGCGGAAGTAAACGCGGCCGTTCGCCACAGCGGGTGTCGCGAACGAGTTGTCGCCAATCGGACTCTTGCCGTAGAGCTTGTACTCGTCCTCAGCGGCAACAACTGCAACCTGTCCGTCTTCGCCGACAGCGTAGATCTTGTCGTCGATCAGGATCGGCGACGCGGTGTAATTGCCGCCGACGCGTGAACGCCAGAGCTCCTTCTGGGTCTTGACGTCGAGGCAGGCCGCGAAGCCGTCGTCGGTCCACAGGAACAGGCGGTCTCCCTTCCCGATCGGGGTCGGAACGTAGGGAATTCCCTTCTTCACGAGGATCGGCTCGGCATTCGGGGCGGTCGGGTCGACCCCCATCATGAGCGTTCCCCGCCCCCCCTGCCCGCAGACTGCAAAAATCCGTCCGCCCGCCGAAACGGGAGAACCGACCGTCCGCTGGGCGAGCGGCGCTCCGGACCAGATCGTCTGCCCGTTGCGCGGGTCGAGGGCCGCCAGGCCGGTGATTCCGCTCAGGCAGATCAGCTGCGGGTTCCCGCCGACGTCGTGGATAAACGGCGTCGAGTAGGAGACCTCGCGGGAGGGCCGGTCGGCTGTCCAGACGACATCGCCGGTCTTGGCATTCAAGGCAACAATCGAGCTCGGACCATCCTGGTCATTCGGGACGATCAGCAGGCCGTTGTAGACGATGGGCGAGATCCCCTGCCCGTGCTGGCCGGCGAAGGAGCCGACCTTGTATCTCCAGACCTCCTGTCCGTCATGGGTGTAGGCGATGACGAGGTTCTCGCCGGTGTCGGCATGGCTGATATAGACCCGCTCGGCATCGGCGGCCGCGGAACCGGAGGCGTAGCTGTTCTTCTTGTGGAGCTTGTTTGTTCCGAGGTTGATCGACTGGTGCCACAGCTCCTTCCCGGTGAGGGCATTGAACCCTCGGAGCGTCCGCGTTCCATCTTCCGTGCCGGTCGTCAGGAACAGCTTGTCATCCCAGATGACGGGAGAGGAGTGGCCGATCCCCGGGAGCTCGACCTTCCATTCGAAATCGCTCTCGTTCCAGGTCGCCGGAACCCCTTTCAGCGTGCTGACTCCGGCTCCACCAGGCCCCCGAAAGCGGGGCCACTGGTCCGCCGAGGAGATGTCACAAAGCCAGAGGGCCAGAACAGTGAAGAGAGCCGAGGTGGACTTCCGCATTGCGATCCCATTCCGTTGAAGACCGATCGTTGTCAGGACGTCGGAGACATGAGTCTATGGTCTCGGATCAACGATCGCCACGCTGTCGATGTCGCGCTGGTCGGGGGGCATGAGCCTTCATCGGAAACGGAGATAACCGGCGAGGAATCCTGAGACAACTATGCCATCCCACGCGGACCGGCAGCCCTCCGGTCCGGAGCCAGATCGCCTTGAAGGCGAGACTCCCCTCCAGTTTGATCACAAATCGTTGATGGGTATGATCCGAACGCCATGGGCGCGGGCCTCCGTCGCGTCACCGCACGGAACTGTTGCCGGGCTCCACCTTCCGACACGCCTTTTCGAGAACTTCATGCAGCGCCTCGCGTGGATGATCCTGGGCCTCTTCCTCACGGCCATCGCGGCCGCTGGCGAGACCCCGAAGAAGACGTACGACACTCCCGAAGCGGCCGCGGCCGATCCCGACTTTGCCATCCAGGGAGAATACGTCGCCGAGAACGTCGGGGTGCAGGTCGTCGCCCTCGGGAACAACCTGTTCAAGGTTGTGACCTATCGTGGCGGCCTCCCGGGGGCGGGCTGGAACGGCAAGGAGAAGCAGGAGGCTGAAGAAGACACAGCAGGCGTCCAGGACCTGATCGACCAGCTCAAGTTGAAGAAGACGGAACGCCAGAGCCCGACGATCGGCCTCCGCGCTCCCGCGGGGGCTGTCGTCCTCTTCGACGGCACGAAGGAGTCGCTCGAAAAGCACTGGAAGCCGGGGGCGAAGATCACCGAAGACGGCCTCCTGGTCCAGGGCTGCACGAGCACCGACACCTTTCAGGATTTTTCGCTCCATATCGAGTTCCGCACCCCCTACATGCCGCACGCCCGTGGTCAGGGGCGCGGGAACAGCGGTCTCTACTACCAGGGACGGTACGAGACCCAGATGCTCGACTCGTTCGGCCTGGAAGGGCTCGATAACGAGACGGGCGGCATCTACACGATCCGCCGGCCCGACGTGAACACCTGCCTCCCGCCGCTCACCTGGCAGACCTACGACGTCGACTACACCGCCGCGAAGTACGAGGACGGCAAGAAGGTCGCCGATCCGCGGATCTCCGTCCGGCTGAACGGCACGCTCGTCCATCAGGACGTCGAACTGCCGAAGTCGACAACGGCCGCGCCGCTCGGCCCCGGCCCCGAGCCCGGACCGATCTATCTGCAGGACCACGGCAACCCGGTCCGCTACCGCAACATCTGGGTGCTGCCGAAGGACGCGAAGAAGGAGGCCCGTCGCCCGATTCACGCCGGTTTCGAGCGGTTCTACGCGAGCGGCCTGGGCGATCCCGCCGAAGGGGGGCGGCTCCTCCTTGGGGAACTCAACTGCACCTCCTGCCATGCGGCCGACGAACCGCTCAAGAATTACGTCGAAAAGAAGCAGGCTCCGAACCTCGAAGAGGCGGGGAAACGGCTGCACGCTCAGTGGATCGCCGATTTCCTCGACAATCCGCACGGCGTGAAGCCCGGGACAACGATGCCCGACCTGTTCGCCAACTGGAATCCGGCGGACAAGGCGAGCACGATCCGGTCTCTCGTCAGCTTTCTGGCGTCGACCGGGACTCTCGTCGAAGCGGCGGGAGACCCGGGTGGAGCCAAGCGGGGCGAAGCGTTGTTTCACTCCGTCGGCTGCGTCGCCTGCCACGCATCCCGGAAGGACGGGGCGACACCTGTCGCGACTTCGGTCCCGCTGACGAGCGTCGAGCGGAAATACTCGATCCCGAGCCTCGTCGAGTTCCTCAAGAACCCGCAGCACGTTCGATCGAGCGGCCGGATGCCGGCCATGCACCTCAATGACCAGGAGGCGAAGGACCTCGCGAATTACCTCCTCGGCGATGTCGTCATCAGCAAGGTTCCGCCGAATATGACCTTCGCCGCCTATCACGGCGAATGGAACAACGTCCCGAAGCTCGACGACCTCAAGCCGGTGGCGACCGGTGTCAGCCGCGGCCTCGACCTGACCGTCGCAAAACGGACATCGAACTTCGCCGTCCGCTTCGAAGGCTTTTTCGAAGTGAAGCAGGACGGCCGCTACAGGTTTCACCTCGGTTCGGACGATGGAAGCATCGCTTATGTGGACGGAAACAAGGTGGTCGACTGCGATGGCATCCATCCTCACTCGGTGAAGACCGGCCAGGTGGAGCTCAAGGCGGGGATCCATCAGCTCCGCGTCGACTACTTCCAGGGAGGAGGTGAGTGGACGCTCGAGCTCGAATTCGAGGGACCGAAGACTCCCCGGCAGATGATCGATCGGATCGTCGCTCCGACGGCGGACGAAGTCGGCAGGAGGAAGGAGACGCCGCCGGAGCCCGGCCAGTTTGTTGTCGACCCCAACCTGATTGAAACCGGCCGTCGGTACTTCGCGGCGCTTGGCTGCGCATCGTGCCACAGCGCCAAGTCGGAGGGGCAGGCGATCGTTTCGGCGATGAAGGCCAGGCCGCTCAAGGATGTCCGTCTGACCGAGGGGTGCCTCTCGACCGGGCCGAAGAACGGTGCGGGGGCGGCGAAGAGCCCCGTCCCCCCTCTCCCGTCCATTCCCGAATACGATCTCTCGGCCCTGCAGCGGAGCGCTCTGGCGGCCGCTCTCTCGACGAAGCCGGTCGCCGGGAAACCGAGCCCGGCCGACGCCGTCCACAAGACGCTCGTCGCGTTCAACTGCTACGCCTGTCACACCCGCGGCTCGCTCGGCGGACCGGAACTGGCGCGGAATCCGCACTTCAAGACTGCCGAACCCGAGATGGGAGACGAGGGACGCATTCCGCCGTCGCTGACGGGAGTCGGCGACAAGCTGAACGACAACTGGCTCAAGGAAGTCACCCGCAACGGCGCCAGGGACCGCGAGTACATGCGGACCCGGATGCCGAAGTTCGGCGGCGCGGTCGGTGATCTCGATCAGGCCCTCGCCTCGATCGACCGGGAATCGGTCACGGCCGAAGAGTTCCCGGCATTCGACGAGCCGATCCACAAGGTGAAGGCCACGGGGCGGCTCCTCGTCGGTGAGACGAAGCTGGCCTGCATCAAATGCCACCAGTTCGGCGAGATGCGGGCGACAGGGATCCAGGCGATCAACCTGCAGACGATGACCCGTCGTCTCCGGGCCGACTGGTTCCTGCGGTATCTCCCCGATCCGCAAAAGTACCGCCCGGGCACGCGGATGCCGACCGGCTTCCCGAACGGCAAGGCGACGATCCAGGACATCTACGCCGGCAATCCGCCGAAGCAGATCGCCGCGATCTGGACCTACCTGACCGATGCCAATAAGGCGGGGATCCCGGACGGGCTTCTCGCTCAGGCGATCGAACTGAAGCCGGACGGCTCGGCCCCCGTGATCTACCGCAACTTCATCGACGGCGTCTCCCCGCGGGCGATCGGCGTCGGCTATCCGGAACTGGCGAACCTCGCCTGGGACGCCAACCGCATGGCGCTCTCGCTTGTGTGGCACGGCAAGTTCATCGACGCCTCGAAGCACTGGGTCGGCCGGGGTCCGGGATTCCAGGGACCGCTCGGCGACGATGTCATGCGTCTTGAGACCATCGCTCCGCTTGCGGTCCTCGACGACCCAGGTCAGCCCTGGCCGGGCGACGCGCCGCGAGACCGCGGCTACCGCTTCCGCGGTTACACCCTCGACAGCCAGAAACGCCCTGCGTTCGACTACGAATCGGAAAGCTTCCGCGTGGTCGACTTCCCCGAACCGAGGATCGTCGACAAGTCCCCCGCCTTCCAGCGGCGCCTGACGGTGACGTCCAAGGGAGTTGCGAAGGTCTACTTCCGGGCGGTCCTCTCCAGCGACGTCGAAACGCAGAGCGACGGCGCGTATCTCGTCGAGAAGTCGCTCAAGATCAAGGTCACCGGAAGCGTCGGCGAGCCGATCGTGCGTAACTCCGACGGGAAAAAGGAGATTCTCTTCCCGGTCGTCTTCAAGGACGGGAAGGCCGAGATCCTCCAAGAGATCGTCTGGTAAGTTCGCAGAGAACCTGACTGTTTATGATAGGCGCGACGCGCCAGCGGAGCGCGTCGTTGCGAACGGCGGCATCGATTGCGGCCGTAGGACAACAGCGGAATCGGGACGTCACGTTGTGAGCGTCGAATCAACGGAACGTCACTGTCGATCGCCTGGTCTGTACAAGGGAACGAACCGCGGAGGTCGTCCTGCCGTCACGTCTATGGACGCAGCAGCGCGGTCACCGGCAGGACCGCGCCACCCAGGGGCGGCGCCGCG
>JAEYWB010000533.1 GCA_023429275.1 Planctomycetota bacterium | reverse complement strand
ACCGCTCCCGCCGTCCTCTCGGGGGTGGTGCTGGCCCTCTGGCTGACTCGTTCGACTCTCAATATTCAGTCGTTCATCGGGGCGATCATGGCGATCGGGGTGGCGATGGCGAACGCCATTCTCCTGGTGACCTTTGCCGAGTCGGTTCGACGGGAGACCGGCGACGCCCGCACGGCCGCTGTTCGGGGTGCGGAGCGCCGGCTGCGGGCAATCCTCATGACCAGCCTGGCCATGGGAGTCGGCATGGTCCCGATGGCGCGCGGGCTTGGCGAAGCCGGAGGACAGACCGCCCCGCTCGGCCGGGCCGTTGTCGGCGGTCTGGCCGCAGCGACGATCGCCACCTTGCTGGTCCTCCCGGCGGTGTTCGCACTGTTGCAACGGCGGGCACCGAACCGTTCCGCCTCGCTCGACCCGGAAGACAGGGAAAGCCGATTCTTCGTTTCGCCGCCGGGCGTCACCCCGTCGACCCAGGTGTAGTGGCCTTCAGCGGGCTGTCCGCGCTTCCCAACCAGGATCCCATCAGGCTCCGATGTCCGACTCACCGATCCACCGCAGTCCTCTGGCCGGCGCCGCCGGGCTCGTCCTCGCTCTCGTGCTGGCGGGATGCGACCGAATGGCGGGTTCCCGTGAAGCACCGTCGCCCGGCGCATCGGAGCTTCCGGCCATCCGCGTGAGCGCGATTGCCCCGTCGCGGAAGACGCTGAAGCGGGTCATCGAACTCCCCGGCCGGGTCGAGGCGTTCCAGGTTGCTCCGCTCCATGCGAAGGTGACCGGCTACGTCGACGCAATCGGCGTCGACATCGGAGACAGGGTGCAGGGACCGACGAAAGATTCGCCAGGGACAGAGCTCTGCCGTCTCCTGGTTCCGGAACTGAAAGAGGAACTCGCGGAGAAGACCGCGCTCGTCAGCCAGGCGAAGGCAGAAGTCCAGCAGGCCGAAGCGGCTATCAAGGTCGCGGAGGCGGTTGTCCAGTCGTCGAAGGCGAAGGTCCAGGAGGCCCAGGCGTCTGTCGCTCGCGAAGAGGCGGCCTATCAACGCTGGGTCTCGGAGTTCGAGCGGATCTCTCAGCTGGCGGAGAGCGGCGCCGTCACCAGAAAGGTCCTGGAGGAAACCCGATCGCAGCTGGACGCGGCCTCGGCCGGAAAGCAGGAGGTCTCCGCCCGGATCACCTCCGTGGAGGCGCTCGCGCGCGAATCGGCCGCAGCACTCGACAAGAGCCGGGCCGATCTGGTCGCGACGCAGTCGCGACTTCAGGTCGCCGAGGCCGAACAGCGCCGCCTCGAGGCAATGGTCGGTTACGCGGTGATGAGGGCTCCCTTCGACGGGATCGTCGTCGAGCGGAACGTCCACACGGGGCACCTTGTCCGGAGCGGTGGCGGCGGATCGGGCGAACGTCCGCTGCTGGTGGTGATGACGACCGACCCCGTTCGGGTCTTCATCGATGTCCCCGAGGCGGACGCCGTCTATGTCGCGCCGACGACCCCCGCCGTGGTCAAGGTTCCGTCCCTGGCGGGTCATCCCTTCGAAGCCCCGGTGACGCGGACGAGCTGGGCACTCAATACCACGTCCCGAACACTCACGGCGGAGGTCGACCTGCCGAACGCCGCTCAGAAGCTCCGGGCGGGACTCTACGTCCTGGTCGAACTGACGGTCGCCGAACTCAAGGACGTTCTCAGTCTTCCGAAAACGGCCGTCTTCACCCAGGACAAGCAGCCTTGCTGTTACACCATCGACGCGAACAACGAGATCGTCCTGACACCGGTGACCCTCGGCCTGCAGGCAGGGCCGGATGTCGAGATCCGCTCAGGGCTGACCGGCAATGAACGGGTGATCGGGATGAACACGTCGGCCTTCCGGCCGGGGATGAAGGTCGAACTCGCTGCCGCCCCTCCGAAACCTTAGAGGCCGCAAAGGCGGCACAACCCTCACGTCCGTCAGGAAAGCTTCGTCGGGTGCGATCGCTGCAGAAAGCCGACGGCCTGCCGCCCCGACCCGGCGTTGCCTCCCCCCAGCCGGCAGGGGCGTTCGATAACACTCAGGCGGCACGGATTGCCGCGGAGGATTCGAAGCCAGGGATGGTGATATGGCTCGCCCGCGCTCTCTTCTTCGACTGGCACCGCTGCTGATCGGCACCATCGGGTGTGCCATCCCCTCCCGCCCCGCCGTCTCCCGGGACGGCCGCGATTCCGTCGACTCGGTTGCCGCAGCATCTGACCGCATCGGGGCAGACAGCCGGGGGGACTCGACCTTGTCCCGGAAGCCCGATGCGGAAGCGGACCTTGAAAACGAGCACCGGGCGAAGGTTCAGTTGACCGCCTCGGAAGAGATCGCCTCCGAATCCGGTACTGCGGTGGCTTCAGCAGAGTCGACGGTTGAAGAGAAGGTCGCCGGGCCGGTCACCGAATCTCCGGTCTACACCCTGACGCTCTTCGGCGTCATTGGTCTCGCGGACTCCCGCAATCCCAACGTGATCCTGGCCAGGGAGCGGATCAACGAGGCCTATGCCCGTGTTGACCGGGCCGAGGCGCTCTGGCTTCCGTCGCTGCGGGCGGGGCTCAACTACAACCACCACGAAGGGGCCATCCAGGACGTTGCGGGGAACGTCTTCAACACGACGCGCAGCTCATTCTACGGTGGCTTCGGAGCGAACGCCGTTGGAGCCGGCTCGCCCGCCGTTCCTGGTCTTTCGGCCCAGTTCCACCTCTCCGATGCGATCTTCCAGCCCCGTTCGGCGGCCCATCAGGCCGCTTCGCGTCAGTACGGAGCGGCAGCGGTTCGCAACGACACTCTCCGCGATACCGCCGTCGCCTACCTGGAACTCGTCCGTTCGGAGCATGCCCTCGCGATCGCCGAAGAGGCTCTTGCGAACACCCGTCAACTCGCCGAGCTCACCGGGGAGTACGCCGACGCCGGTGAAGGGCTGCAGTCAGACCATCAGCGGATGGAGGCGGAACTCGCATTGCGACAGGACCGCCTCGTGAGCGCCCAGGAAGACCAGCTCGTCGCATCGGCCCGGCTCGCGCAGCTTCTCCACTCAAATCCCGGCTGCCAGATCGTGACCGGTGAACCGGCGGTGGTCCCGTTGTCGTTGATCACGCTCGACAAGCCGGCGGCGGAATTCGTCTCGATGGGGCTGACACGTCGTCCGGAACTGGCAGAGCATCAGCACCTCGTCTGTGAAGCGGTCGAGCGGCTGAATCGCGAGAAGTACGCCCCGCTCATCCCGAGCGTCCTCCTCGGAGTCAGCTACGGGGGACTCGGGGGAAGTATCGGGAGCTCGATCCGCAATACCGACGATCGCGTCGATGCCGACGCCGTCGCTTTCTGGGAAATCCGCAATCTCGGCGCGGGCGAGCGTGCCGCACGTGACGAGGCAGGTTCCGTCATCCGTCAGGCCCAGTGGCGACAGGTCGCCCTGCTTGATCGCGTCGCCCGGGAAGTGGCCGAAGCGCACAGCCAGGTCGCTCAGCGCGAACGCCGCATCGAGTCAACGCGCATCGCTATCCAGTCCGCCGAGCGGTCCTACGCCCTGAACCGCCAGCGAATCGAGAACAAGCAGGGATTGCCTATCGAGGTGCTGCAGTCGATCCAGGCGCTCGCGACCGCGCGGCAGGCGTACCTGAATTCGGTGGTGGACTACAATATCGCCCAGTTCCAGCTCTGCCGCGCCGTCGGGTGGTTCGAGCACGCCACTCCCTGAATGCCTCGCATTGAGGACCGGAACGTCCAGACTCGTGCCGGGGGGACTGCGTGCCCGATATCATTTCCGGTGCATGTTCTATCAGTCGCACATCCCGGCCCGGCCGCTTCGAGAGTTCATCGAGCGGTTCTGGTTCTGCTCGGAGACTCCCTCGCATGTTCGCGAGCGGATCCTGCCGAGCGGCACCGTTGAGATCGTGTTCAACCTCGCTGACGACGAGATTCGAATCGAAGATCCGGCTCGTCCGGAGTCCCCGCGTCGATACTCCGGCGCCGTGATCTCGGGGACGTATCGCGAGTTCTTCACGATCGATCCGCTCCAACACGCGTCGATCCTGGGAGTTCACTTCCGGCCGGGCGGGATAGCAGCCTTTCTCGACTTCTCCGTCCGGGAACTCGCGGACCGGCACATCGATCTCGAATCGATCTGGGGACGGGAGGCGAGGGAACTTCGCGCCAGGCTGTGCGCCGCTTCCAGTCCTGCGCAGCGGTTCGCCCTGCTGGAAGAAGCATTTCTCACCCGGCTTTTGCGTGCTGCGCCCTGCCGCGGGGCTGTCCAGCTCGCGCTCGACTCATTCCATCGAGCCGACGGAAACGTGGCTGTCAGGGACGTGGCGCGGCAAATCGGCATCAGTCACCGTCGCTTCATCGAGTGCTTCACCGACGGCGTGGGCCTTTCTCCCAAGCTCTACTGCCGCATCCTGCGCTTTCAGAAGGCGCGTGAACGCGCGAACCGGGCAGGCGCGGTCAACTGGGCCGCAGTGGCCGCTGACTGCGGGTATTGCGATCAGTCTCATCTGATCCGCGACTTTCGAGAGTTTGCGGGATTCACTCCGTCGACCTCCCTGGCTCGAAGCACGCAGCCCCTGCTTCCCAATCACGTTCAGTCGTGACCCGGACAACTGGCCCGGCAGGTCAAATTTCTCCAAGACGGGCCCCGCCGCATCGCGCAGAGTGAGCTGATCGTGTGCCCCAACGTTCCCCGCGCCCCGCTGGGACTGTCGCGGCCCGTCAGACGACTCAAGCCATCAGCCCCTCGGAGTGCTGATTGTCTCGAACTGAGGTGACGCCATGTGCCAACTTGCTTCGTTGTCGACACTGATTGCTGCGGACGACCTTGCGATCGGGTCGGGGCGACTCATCCCGACCACCGCGGCTGCGGTCGGACTCATCGGAACGGTCATCGGTGCTTTCGCTCTTGTTCGCGCGGTCCCGCTTCCGGGTCCGCACGCTCGACGGGTCGATGGCATCCTGGCCGGCGTGGCCGGAACCATCAGCCTGGTTGTCGGCGGGCTCCACGCGGCCAACTCGGCCGGTGGCTTCGGCACAGGCAACGGGCTCGCGGGAGCCGTAGCGGCCATTGTGCTCGGACTGGCCAGTCTCTTCCTCGGAGGACTGGCGATGGCTCGTGCCCGACGGCCGAAGTCGGCCTCCCGTTCCACTGACTGACGCTCATGTCAGTCCACCATCACTTCAAGACTCTGCGGAGGAACCGATGTTTCGCGGTGTTGCGATTCGATACCTGGTCAATGACGTCGATCGTTCGGCAGCGTTCTACACAGGCCATCTGGGCTTCCGCCTGGAACTGCTGTCGAGCCCGGCCTTCGCCAAGGTCTCAAACGGTCCCCTGGTCCTCTGGCTGAGCGGTCCGGGGAGTTCCGGAGCGCGGCCGATGCCCGACGGACGTCAGCAGGAGCCGGGAGGGTGGAACCGCCTGGCCCTCGAAGTCGACGATCTCGAGGCATGTGTCGAAGCGGCGCGGCGGGCCGGCTTGCCGTTCCGGAACGGAATCGAAGTCGGCCCCGGAGGAAAGCAGATCCAGCTGGAGGATCCCGACGGCAACCCGGTCGAACTGTTTCAGCGGTCGCCCACTTCATGATCGCGCCGAGGGGACGTCGTCACGTCGCGGAATCGAGGTGCGTCACATTGCGCCGATCGCGATGACCAATACGCCCGCACCGGGAGCATTGCCGATCGACCGTGTGCTCGCGGATAGACGCCCATCCCAGGATAGGAAAGGGCGCCCCCGCAAGAACACACAAGACCAGATATGGACCGCTCTAGCTCGTGAACTCGTTCCCCACCTTGCGGGCGCGGGTCGGCTTGTCGAGGTCGATGCCGAGCGTCAGGCCGACTTCGACCAGGACGTTCCAGCCCGCCGCCATCTGGACGAACGGGGCAAGGTCGCCCAGGTCGGGAATCTGGATCGTCGGGAACGGCGTCGGGCGGGACGAAATGGCGACGATCGACATTCCGACTCCCTTGGCCAGGACGTCCGCGAACTTCTGCTCCGACTCGGCGTACGGTTCGACCCAGAGGAGGACGTCGTCGGCGTTCATGACCTCCTCGATCCCGTGAACCGCGTAGGTCCCCTCGAGGTAGTCCGCCGGCTTTCGGGTGATTTCGTTTGTCTTGAGGGTCAGCTCTTCCGCCACCCCCTCGTTCCGTCCTGCCCAGAAGATCGTTCCGGCCTTGGCGATCCGATCGGTGATCGAGGCGGGAACCTCCAGGGTGAGAGCGGCTTCAACCGCCGCCGCGAGGTCGGCGAGGCGACCGGAGAGGGTGGCCTTTCCGACGGCCGATTCCAGGAGGGCGCGATAGAACAGCGCCTGCTCGATGACGCTCTTGGTCGCTGCGACCGCCCCTTCTTCGCCGCAGGTCAGGACGTAGCCTTTGGTTGCGACCGACTCGAGCTTCGAGTTCGGGAAGGCGGTCAGGCTGTAACGGTTCGGATGGTCGGCCGACTTGAGGCGGTCGAACAGGCCGATCACTTCGGCGGTACGGCCGGAGTTCGAGAGGGCGAAGACCGACCAGCCGGTGAGGTCGTATTCCTGGGCCTGGCGTCCGGCGTCGCTGTGGAGCGAAAGATTCCACCCCTGCCGACGGGCGTGGGCCATGGCGCTCTTGGCGGGAAAGATGCGGCTCGAGCCTTCGCCGGTCAGCAACAGCTTGCCGGTCTGCGCGATCGCCTTCGCCGTGTCGTCGGCCCGATGCGGATCGAACCGGCGGATGATCTCCGGCGTGGCGAGCATGTCGAGGGTGAGTCCGTAGCGGGTGTAACGCGGGTCGGTGGCGTTCATGGAGTCGTTGCGATCTGGTCGAAGCGGCGGTCTGGGGACGTCGGGGCCTCTGTTTTCACGGAGGTCCCGTTCGGGATGCTGCGCACGATGTCATTCAGAAAACCGGGAGTCAAACCTACAAACGCCCGCTCTCGCGACCGGGACAGCCGTAGAATTTTGCCGCACGCCTCCTCCTGGCGTCGGCCCGATCCGGAGATCTCGGCAAAGTCAATCTCGATATGAGCGTAACCCCGTCTGCGAACGCCACCTGGGTCGAAGCCGAAGCCCTTGTGGGGAGCACGGGGGGGCGGTCAAATAGAGGTCGACCTGACCGACCGCGGCGAGGAGTGCCCGTGTCGAGCCGGCCAACATCACCCGACTGCCGCTGATCCACAGCGCGACGCCGCCAGCCTGGCTGACTCACTCCCGGCCGGCCGACGCGTCGCGTTCCTGCCAATATCAAACTCATGGCGAACTCTGAAGCTCCGCGTCCTCCACGCAGCAAAGGCTCGGATGCCGGCCCTCGCTCTTCCCTGTGGCTGGTTCTGATCCTGATTCTGTTCGTCGGCGTCTCGATGTTCTGGCTCAAGCCGCTCACTGAGCCGAAGGAACTGACGTTCAGCGAGTTCTACAACGGGGTGGAACGGGGCCTGTACCACTCCGGAAACGTCTACGAGCTCGTCATCGGCAACGAGGTCATCACGTTTCAGAACGTGCCGAACAAGAAGAAGTCGGTCTTTCTGTTCCCCCAGCCGGCGACCGAAGAGGGGCAGAACTTCGAGCGGTATCGCGTCTACCTCGGCGGGCTGCCGAACGAGGCGGTGGAGAAGCTCCGCGTTCTCCTTCAGGGGGATGCGAAGGCGGAGCCGCCGCGGAATCCGATCACCTACCGCGGGACGTCTCCTCCCGCGGTCGAATGGTGGTCGCTGTCGAGCCTGTTGATGATGGCCCTGCTGCTCGGGGCGCTGCTCATTTTCTTCCGCCGCATGGGAGGGCCGGGGGCGGCGATGTCCTTCAGCCGCAGCCGCGGAAAGCTCTACGCCGAAGACGACATCAAGATCACGTTCGACGACGTCGCCGGGATCGACGAGGCGGTCGAGGAACTTCGCGAAGTGGTCGAGTTCCTGCGGACGCCGCAGAAATACCAGGCGCTCGGCGGCCGCATTCCCCGCGGAGTGCTGCTGGTCGGCCCCCCGGGAACGGGAAAGACCCTGCTCGCGAAGGCGGTCGCCGGCGAGGCGGGGGTGCCGTTCTTCAGCCTGTCGGGCTCGGACTTCGTCGAGCTGTTCGTCGGGGTCGGGGCGGCCCGCGTCCGCGACATGTTCGCCCAGGCTGTCCAGAAGGCACCGAGCATCATCTTCATCGACGAGCTTGACGCCCTCGGCAAGCGCCGCGGCGACGGCGGCCCGGGGAACCATGACGAGCGCGACCAGACGCTCAACGCGCTCCTCGTCGAGATGGACGGCTTCGGGACCGACCAGAGCGTCATCGTGATGGCGGCGACGAACCGGCCCGAGATCCTCGACCCCGCGCTGATGCGTCCCGGCCGGTTCGACCGGCATGTCCTGGTCGACAAGCCGTCGTACAAGGGGCGGGCGGCGATCCTCAAGGTCCACTCGAAGAAAGTGAAGATGGCCGATGACGTGAACATCGACTATCTCGCCAAGATCTCGCCGGGCTTCGTGGGGGCGGACCTCGCCAACCTCGTCAACGAGGCAGCACTGCTGGCGGCGCGGAACAACAAGCACAACGTCGGGATGAAGGAGTTCGAAGAGGCGATCGACCGGGTCGTCGCCGGGCTCGAGAAGTCGTCGAAGATCATCCACGAGGACGAGAAACGCCGCGTGGCGTATCACGAGGCGGGACACGCCCTCGTCGCGAGCACGCTGCCGCAGACCGACCCGGTCCACAAGATCTCGATCATCCCCCGCGGGTTCGGTGCGCTCGGGTACATGATGCAGCGGCCCGAGGACGACAAGCACCTCGTGACGCAGACCGAGCTCCACAACCGGATCTGCGTCCTCCTGGGGGGGATTGCGGCCGAGGAGGTCGTCTTCCAGGAGACCTCGACCGGACCACAGAACGACCTCGAACGGGCGACCGACATCGCGAGCCGGATGGTGACCGAGTGGGGAATGAGCCAGAAGCTCGGGCGCGTGAACTACCAGAGCGCGCGGCGATCGGCGTTCCTGGGATCACCGGTCAACATGCCTGCCGACCGATCTCACAGCGAGCAGACGGTTCGTGAGATCGATCTCGAAGTGAAGCGGATCATCGACGAGTGCATGGCCACGGCGCGGGAGGTCCTGCAGTCCCGTCGGGTGGTCCTCGAGCAAATCACCAAGGAGCTGATCGAGGTCGAGGTGATGGACTCGGAACGGCTCAACAAGATCCTGGACAGCCACAAGGTCGGGCCGCAGATCAAGCCGGGAACCTTCGTCGACCCGCCGTCACCGGTCCTGGCCCATCACGAACCACAGCCGGTGACCGAAGAAGACCTCCTTCCGCGGACGGGCGAAGGGGCGTAACGCGGCGACGCCTCAGGGATACCGGTCGGTCACACCAGGCGGCTGCCGTCCCTGCCGGGATACGTGGTCTCGAAGAGTCGGCCGACCGATGGTGTCGCTCCGCCGAGCGAAGATTGCTCGACACCGAAGGCGTCTTCAGAGGCTTTGCTCAGTCGGACGAGAGTCCGACGGTCTGTGACATAGGCCTCTCTGCGCTCTCTGGGGCAGAATGGTCCTGAAGCAGCTTCTGAATCCCCCTCAAAGCGGTCATTCAGCTGGACCGCGACGACTTCATCATCGCCCGGCATTGCCACGCTCTGGCACTGTCCCGATCAGTTCCCGCAGCCGCCGGAGATTGACGGCGTCCATCGGCTCGCCGTCGCGTTCCTCCTTGGCGGTTTCGAGGAACATCGGCAGCTCCGCGAACCGTGGGTCGTTCATCAGCCAGCCGAACGGCTCGAGGCCGATCTCCCCCTCGCCGAGGTGTTCGTGCCGATCGACGCGGCTCCCCTGGGGTTTCTTGCTGTCGTTGAGATGGAAGGCCCGGATCTGCTCGATCCCGACCAGGTCGTCGAATTCCTGAAACGTCGCGTCGTAGTCGGCCCGGGTCTTCAGCGGATATCCGGCTGCGAAGATGTGGCACGTATCGACACAGACCGCAAGCCGTTCGGGAGCGGCAACGCCCTTCAGGATCGTCGCGAGATGTTCGAAACGATGACCGAGGTTCGAGCCCTGCCCGGCTGTCGCTTCCACGCAGATCAGGACCGAGTGGCCCGGCGTGCGGCGATTGACCTCGTCGAGCCCCTCGATGACGCGCGCGAGCCCGACCTCTTCGCCACTCCCCGTGTGGCTTCCCGGGTGCATCACGAGCCCTGCCAGTCCGAAGGCCTCCGCCCGTTCGACCTCGACCGTCATGGCGTCGACCGATTTCGACCAGAGCTCATCGTCGGGGCTGGCGAGATTGATGAGGTAGCTGTTGTGAGCGAACGGCAGACGGAGATTCCCCGCGCGAAGAGCGTCGCGGAACGCCGTGACGTCTCCCTCCGTCAGGGGCTTTCCCCGCCACTGGTTGTTGTTCTTCGTGAAGATCTGGACGGTCTCCATGCCGAGCGACGTCGCGGTCTGAGCGGCCTTGTGGTATCCGCCGGCGATGGAGAGATGAGAACCGAGAAGCGGCATTGGGTGGGGGAAGGAAGAGGTGACAGGTGACAGGTGATAGGGGCTGGAGGATCTGCGGATTGGGCGGGGGGACAGAAACGGGGTGAGCGGCAGGCGGGGTCAGGCTTTGGCGGCTTCTTCTCGAAGGACCGTGGTCAGCCGCCGGACGGTGGCGGCGGCGGCGGTCCGGACTTCGTCGACCGATTTCCGGTTCTGCTCGAGGTCGGCGATGTGACCGTCGATGCGGTCACGCCATTTCAGGCAGCGGTCCTTGAGGAACGTGCGGTCCTTCTCGGGAAGGTGCGAGAGCGGAGCCTCGAGGAGCGTGTCGCAGCCGTGCCGGAACTCCTTGAGGCTCGTCAGCAGTCTGTCGCGAGTTTCCGTTCGCTGCGGCGTCCAGTCTTCCTCGACCGCGTTCGCCAGGGAGCGGAAGTAGGCCGGTGCCGGCTGGGACGTCGCGAGAAGGCCGGGCCGTTCGAAGCCCCATCGCGCCGAACCGGGCTGGAAGAAGACCGTGACGGCGATGAGGACGACGGCGGCGAGCAGAATGCCGAGAGCCCTGGTCCAGCCTGGTGCCTTCGGACGGATCGCGCCGGCCGCCCTGGGGGCTTCAGTTCCCAGGGACGCCTGCAGTCGTTCCCAGCCGGCGTCGACCGCGGCCCGATGATCTTCCGTCCGATCGACCCGGTTCCAGTAGTCGCTTCCCTCCCTGAGGACCCGGTCCTGCAGGTCGAGGAGCAGGCCAGGTTGCTGGAGCAGCGATCGAAGAGTCGGCTCGGGAAGCCTGCGAAGTCCGCTGCTGAGAACGCCTTCGAGCTTTCCGCCGAGAACCGACTCAAGCGATCCGGGTTCCGACGACGCTCCCAGGAACGCGGTCAGCTCGGCCACGAGATCGCGCAGATCGAGGCCGACCAGCTGCTGCTCCAGCCAGGGAGCAAGCTGTTCGGCGCTTTCCGGGATGTCGTGGACGAGAAGCTTCATGACAGTTTCTTTCGAACGCAGTCTCCCAATTCTTCGAGACCTCGGCTGACACGGGTGTAAACAGTGGCCCGTTCGATTCCCTCCGACTCGGCGATTTGAGCCGGCGTCTCCCCGTGCACCTTGTTACGAATGATCGTGGTGACGAACTCCCCGCCCAGATGCTTGAGGCAGTCCCGGATCATCCCGATGCGGGGGTCTTCTTCCGGCGAGAGCGGAGCGGCGGGATCGACCTCCGGGAGGGGCCGCCCGCCGCCGACCTTCTCCTGGGTCTTGACCTTCCGTGCGGAGTCGATCAGGGCGTTGTCGGCGATCCGGAACAGCCACCCGCGAAAGTGCTCGTTCCGGGCGCCGGCGAGGGACGTATGAACCTTGAGCCAGACGTTCTGGGCGATGTCCTCCGCGGAGACACCGCGCGGGGCTCGGGACTTGAGGAAGGCGAGGAGGGAGGGAGCATGGCGGACATAGAGCTCGCCATAGACCGCTGTCTCTCCCTGCTGATAACGGGCGACAAGCTGCTGGTCGGTGTTGTCGGACGTGGCCGCGCCGGTCATGCGGCCGATTTTGCCGGCTTGTGGAGGGGAAGGAAAGAGAAGGATGGAGTCGTGGGTACCGGCTGTGGGCTCGCGCGGTTCTCATGCTGCTGCCACGTTGGTGTCGGCTTGTCGACGGGCCGTCAGTCGGCCTTCGCACCGGGAAACGCAGGACGCCGGAGTCTCTTCCCGGATTTTGCGGCATTTTCTTGTAACGGCCTGTCCTGCACCGGTAACGCCCGGAGCTGCCGATCGGCGCGCAAAAAAACGCCCCGCAACGAGCGGGGCGTTCTTCGTCAGGAGCGACTGATTCCGGCGTCGGCCAGGTTCGACGCCGTGGCCTTACCACGGAAACCGGCCGATGCGG
>JAEYWB010000081.1 GCA_023429275.1 Planctomycetota bacterium | reverse complement strand
AGCCCCCCCAGCGCGATCACGATAGCGACCGCGAGGAATCCCCAGCGGATGTCGAGCCCGGGAACGATGAGGAGCAGGGCGGCCATCTTGGGAGTGTCGTTCAGGCCGCGCGCGAAACTCGCGGCCCCGGCACTGAGGTAGTGAAGCGCGTCGAGCAGCGGCGTCCGGTGATCCGGAGCCAGGCGGGCCCACTTCAGAATGAGGTAGCCCACCCCACCGACGACGATCGCGACGAAGGGACTGAACAGCAGGGGGAAGACGAACTGCTTGTCGAGCGCCGCGACCCCCACCCTGGTGCCGCTTCCCGCGAGGCCAGCGCCGACGAGCGCACCGACCAATGCGTGCGTGGTCGATACGGGGAAGCCAAAGCGTGTTGCCAGGAAGCTGGTGAGAGTTCCCCCGATCGCCACGGCGCTCAGGAATATCGGCGACTCGACGAGCGAGTCGGGGACGATGCCGCGGCCGCTGAAACTCTTCAGCAGTCCCTCGGTGAGGAAGGCCGCCGCAATGGAGCCGGCGACCGTCGTCGCGGTTCCCCACAGCAGCGCGCGGCGCAGCGACGTCGTTCCGCTTCCATACAGCGACGCCACGCCTTTGAAGTTGGCGTTGGCGCCGTTCGTGAATGCGACGCAGCAGACCGCGAGAAAGAGAAGAATCGTCACTCGGTCACAACTTTCACTTGGCGGACTCGTTGCCAGCCCGGTTCTCTTTCGTCTCCGCGGGAAGCTGCTTCAGCGACGCGTACTCCTTCCACGAGCCCTCATAGAGTCGGACGTTCGGATACCTGGCGACATGCTTGAGATAGAACCGCAGCAGGCTCCCCTCGCGCGACGTGCCGCAGTAGACGAGGATTTCCTTATCGGGGGTCAGGCCCGCCTTCTCGAGTTCCGCCTTCGCTTCCGCGAAGGGACGGAACTTGTGCGTGTTGTCCGATTCCATCAGCCGCGCCCAGTGGAAGCTGATGGCGCCTGGGATGTGCCCCTTGCGAAGCCAGACGTCGTCGTCGCCGACGTACTCATCGTGCGGCCGGGCGTCGACGAGAACCACACCCGGCTTTCCCTTGCGGGCGAGGACGTCTTCGACCGTGAGAGCGATCTCGGGCTTTCCCTTCTCCGGGAGCGTCCCCGGCGGGTTGCCGAAGTACTCCTGCGTGACCGGAAGCTTGGCGTTCTTCCACTCCGGAAGTCCTCCGTCGACGATCAGGATCTCCTCGACGCCGAACTTCTCCAGGACGTACGCCACCATGCTGGCGCTGAGGATTTCATCGTTCGGGAGCGATTCTCCCGTGGCGTAGATCAGGTGCGCCCGGCTGCGGTCGACGCCGGCCCGAATGAGCAGGGCCCGCGTGATTTCGTCGGGAAGATACTGCACGGGGACGCCGCGATCGGTCCCGCGGAGCGTATCGAAGTTGATGTGATGCGCCGTCGGGAGGTGCCCGCGAAAGTAGTCCTTGTAGCCCCCGCGGGTGTCGAGAACGATCGGCCGCTTCGACGGGTCTGATGCACGGATGAGCTTGTCGGCTTCAGCGGGAGAGATGATGCCGATCTCGGCAGCGGCCGTCCTCGCGACAAGAAGGAGAGTGATGGCGATGGCGAATCGAGTCATGACTGAATCAAATGGAGACTTGAGGGTTGTCGTCGGACTATATCCGGGAGGGCGGAAGAATTTCCACGACGCGCGGCCATCTCTTCCCCCATGGACCTCCTCTATAAAAAGAGAAGAGATCTCATCCGTGAGTCCGAGCCACGAAATCGGAAGTACGAAACAGATCTGAAGGGACGAATGCATGAACGGAATGGAGGCCGCAGCTTTGATCTGATGCCTCGCTCCTGCTGCAGATCTCGTCAGTCGAGTTTCCGACTTCCTGTGGCACATGCGTGTGGCAACGTCGCAGTGTCAAGCTTCGCCGCGACGACTTCATGCGAGAATTTCGACTCCACGAAAGTGGTCAATAAGAGGATTGAGAACGTGCCGTCGACTGGTCAGAATGCCACGCGGTCGTGGGCAGCCTGCTGAGGATCAGCGACGTGAGACGACATCGACTCCCCTGATGGTCAAGGATGCCGAAACGGCGTCCGTCTCGCGTGAGGCTCTTCCCTCTATTCCCTTCGACAATCCCCTGACGAGGTCGTGCATGCAGATCGTGGAACGCGGAATCGACGAGGCGGTGATCGTGGATGACGTCATCGTTCGCGTGGTTTCAGTCGCGGGACGCGAAGTGCGGCTCGCCGTGGCTTCGCCTGACGGAGCTCCGCGATATCGCGAAATCGTTCTGCAGCTTCCGGCAGAGGGGCATGGCCCTCATTCCATGCCGTCGGCCTTCACGATTGCCTCGCCGCGCGCTGCGGAAGTCCAGCCCCCGCGCGAGTAAGCGGCCCAGAAGAGGTATCTTTAAGGTGTCGGCGGCCAACCCGTACACGAGCGAGCAGCTTCAGGCCCTGGGCCTGTCGGCCGATCGGCTTCCGCGACACCTTGCGGTCATCATGGATGGCAACGGCCGCTGGGCACGGGCTCGCGGGCTGCCGCGGATCGAGGGGCATCGCCGCGGAGTCCAGAGCGTCCGGACGATCGTCGAGCAGTGTGGACGGCTCGGGCTCGAACAGCTCACGCTTTACTGCTTCAGCAGCGAGAACTGGAAGCGACCGCCGGTCGAGCTCGACCTCCTGATGAGCCTGCTGCGGTGGTACGTCGTGGCCGAGCGTGAAGAGATCATGCGGCAGGACATCCGGTTCTGCACGATCGGCCGCCGGGATCGCCTGAGCGAGACGATCCGCTCCGAAGTCGAGAAGACGGTCGAAATGAGCGCCGGCAACCAGGGGCTGCGCCTCTGCCTGGCGCTCGACTACGGTGCCCGGTCCGAGATCGTCGAGGCGGTCCGCCAGATCGCCACCGAGGTCCGCGACGGCAAGCTCTCACCAGACGAGATCGGCGAGACCGAGATCTCCAATCACCTCTACACGGCAGGAATGCCTGATCCCGATCTCGTGATCCGCACCGCGGGAGAAATGCGGATCAGCAACTTTCTGCTTTGGCAGATCAGTTACGCGGAGCTCTGGGTGACCGAGGAGTTCTGGCCCGATTTTCGGGAAGAGTTGCTGTTTGCCGCGCTGCGGGACTACGCTCGCCGCGAACGAAGGTTCGGCGGACTCGTCGACTCGAAGTGACTCGAGCGTCGCGATGGAGCTGACGGACTTGCCATGCGGGGGCGGGAGAGGCCGAAGGAAGAGATCGGTCTCCGACCGCGCGTTCGCCGACACACCTGTGATCTACACCTGAAGGACGGACGACCGCCTCATGCTCGCCTGGCGCATCGCGATCTCGGTAGTTCTGATTCCGTCCCTCATCGTGCTGTTCGTCGCCGACTTCCGCCTGGGGAGGACCGCCCCTCTGCTGGGGCTGTTCTGTGCGATCCTTGCGACCCGTAGCGTGTGGGAGCTCCAGGACCTGATCCGCGTCCGGCAGTTCACCCCACGTCGGCTGTTCGGCCACGTCAGCGTCCTCGCGCTGATCGCCGCCGCCTGGTGGCCCCATCTTCTGCCGGATCAGCCCCTCGCGCCATTCGCGGAGTTCGGTCCGCTCGGCCTCGTCTTCTCGCTGATCGTCTGCCTCGCCCTCTTCATCGAAGCGGTGAAGTTCCGCGAGCCCGGGACGACCGTCGAGAACCTCGGAGCGGATCTCATCGTCGTCAGCTACGCCGGACTTCTGCTCGGAGCGACCGCCCAGCTCCGGTGGGTTGTCGGACATGAGGCGGGCTACCTCGTCCTCGGCTCGCTTCTCGTCGGCGTGAAGGGGGGGGACATCGGCGGATACACATTCGGCCGTCTGTTCGGTCGGCGGAAGATGGCGCCGCGCCTGAGCCCGGGGAAGACCTGGGCCGGAGCGTTTGGGGCCTGCTTCGCCTCGGCCGCGGCCGCATGGGCCTGGCTGACCTATCTTCCTCCACAGTTCAACTCGAGCTGGACCGCCTGTTCACCCGCGTGGAGCCTTCTCTACGGCGTGACGCTGGGCGTCGTCGGCCTCATCGGGGATCTGTGTGAGTCGCTCATCAAGCGGGATGTCGGCAAGAAGGACGCCGCGGCGCTCTTCCCCGGATTCGGCGGCCTGCTCGATCTGCTGGACAGCGTGATCTACGCGGGACCAATCGCTTACC
>JAEYWB010000059.1 GCA_023429275.1 Planctomycetota bacterium | reverse complement strand
GCTTGAGGACCGAGCGCCCGGAGAGGAATTCACGACGGGAGGAAGCAGGATCTGTCACGCAACTCGATTCCTGGAGGGCAGTTTCATCATCCCTGCGCCGGCCGGGGATTGCGAGCGGAGAGGGCGGTTTCGAGGTCTTCCCCCCCGCGAATCCATTCTCTAGCATTTCCGCCCGTTGCGACCGGTCCCGAGCGAACGGTTTCGCTGTCTGTTTTCGACGTCCCCCGTCCCGTCCGATTCGCGGGGGCGTACTTTCGAGCCGGGCGTCTCCGCCGCGGCGATCAGGAGCATGTGCAAAATGTCGGCCGGTCAATCGATGAACGTCACGTGGCACGAACACAAGGTCGCAAGTGCCGACCGCAAGAAGCTGAACGGCCAGAAGTCCTGCGTGATCTGGTTCACGGGGCTCAGCGCCTCGGGCAAGAGCACGATTGCCAACACGGTCGATCACAAGCTGTTCGCCCTCGGCAAGCGGACCTACATCCTCGACGGCGACAACATCCGCATGGGCCTCAACGCCGGCGCCCCGATGCTGAAGGACCGCTACGGCGAAGAGTTCGCCACGCGGTTCGGCCTCGGCTTCGGTGCGACCGACCGGGCGGAAAACATCCGCCGCATCGGCGAAGTCGCGAAGCTGTTCGCGGACGCCGGGATCATCACCCTGACCGCGTTCATCTCGCCGTACCGCATCGACCGGGACAACGTCCGCGCCCTGTTCAAGGAGGGCGAATTCATCGAAGTCCTCGTGAAGGCTTCCGTCGAGACCTGCGAGAAGCGGGATCCGAAGGGGCTTTACAAGAAGGCTCGCGCCGGGGAAATCAAGAACTTCACCGGGATCAGCGATCCCTACGAAGAGCCGCTCAAGCCGGAACTCGTCCTTGATTCCGACAGCAAGAACATCGACCAGCTCGCCGACGACGTCATCGCCTTCCTGAAGGAAAAGGGCTACCTCGACGCCTGATCAGGTGCCCCGTCCTGCGTGCTGGCAATCTCTGTAAGCTTTGCGCTTGTCAGAGATTGCGCCACGTCGACACGATGCAGAAGACGAGGTCGGAACGTCCTGTTCCGGCCTCGCGAGCGTCAGGGGATTCAGCCGAAACGGCTTGCGATTCCTTGACGCGTTTTTCCCGCCCCGATAGAGTCCGCGTTTCCCCTTCGGGTCCCCCGAAGAGGGTCCGGTCGGCATTTTTGCCCCGCGCGGCCCCGTTTGGAACCGTCAGCAGTCCATGCCCACGATCAATCAGCTCGTCCGCAAGCCCCGCAAAAAGCAGGGAAATCGCACCAAGACCCCGCTGCTCGAAGGCTGCCCTTTCAAGCGCGGCGTGTGCCTCATCGTGCGGACGATGACCCCGAAGAAGCCGAACTCGGCTCTGCGGAAGATCGCCCGTGTTCGGCTGTCGAACGGCAAGGAACTGACCGCCTACGTTCCTGGTGAAGGCCACAACCTTCAGGAACACTCGATCGTTCTTGTCCGCGGTGGTCGTGTTCGCGACCTTCCCGGTGTTCGTTACAAGGTCGTCCGCGGCGTGCTCGATACGCTCGGCGTCGCCAACCGGAAGCAGGCCCGCAGCCGCTACGGTGCGAAGCGCCCCAAGGGGAAGTAACTCCCTTCGGTCCTCTTGCCTGCTGACGGGATTGCGGTTCAGGCCGTCCGTCCCACTTTTACACGCTCTCCTCACGAAATAAGTCGGTCGAGTTCACTATGGCGAAGAGTTTCACCGCCAGCGCGACGCAGCTGAAGCCGGATCCGCGGTACGGGTCGCTCCTCATCTCGAAGTTCATCAACTGCCTGATGCACGACGGGAAGAAGGGGGTCGCGATGAAGGCCTTCTACGACGCGATGGACCTCGTCGCGAAGAAGATTCCGGACGTCGAGCCGGCCGAGATCTTCACCCGCGCCCTCGACAACGTTCGCCCGAGCATCGAAGTCCGCTCGAAGCGAGTCGGCGGTGCAACGTACCAGGTCCCGACGCCGGTCGGCCCGAAGCGCCAGCAGACCCTCGCGATCCGCTGGATGCTCGCCGCTGCCCGCGGCCGCAAGGGACGTGGAATCGCCGTTTCCCTCGCCGACGAGATCGCCGCAGCGTTCAAGCGGGAAGGTGTCGCGATGACGACCCGCGAAAACGTCCACCGTATGGCCGACGCCAACAAGGCGTTTGCTCACTTCGCGTGGTGAACCGCAAGGTTCACTCGCGAGGCCAAGACCAAAGAATCCAACGAGAGGTTTCCTGCCAGCAGGAAGCCTCTCGTTTTTGTTTACCCTGCTGCTTCTTCCTCTGAATCCTGTGTCCCCTCTGTGGCAGGAATCTTGAGCCACAGAGGGCACAGAGAACACAGAGGGAAACGCGACGGTCTTTCCCACTGATCACCACAGGTCGGGTCCTGCCATGCCTGCTATCGAGACACTTCGCAACATCGGGATTGTCGCCCACATCGACGCGGGCAAGACGACGACGACCGAACGCATTCTGTTCTACACCCACGCGATCCACCGCATGGGGAACGTCGACGACGGCAACACGACGACTGACTTCGACCCCGAAGAGGCGAAGCGGGGAATCACGATCTACTCCGCAGCGATCACCTGTCGCTGGAAGGACGTGACGATCAACATCATCGATACGCCGGGCCACGTCGACTTCACGGCCGAAGTGGAGCGGTCGCTCCGCGTCCTCGATGGGGCGGTGGTCGTGTTCAGCGCGATGGAAGGGGTCGAGGCCCAGAGTGAGACCGTCTGGCGGCAGGCGAACAAGTACGCCGTTCCGCGGATGTGCTTCATCAACAAGATGGACCGTATCGGCGCCAGCTTCGAGCGCGTGATCGACCAGATGCGCAATCGCCTCAATGCCGAGCCCTGTCCGCTCTTCATCCCGATCGGGGCGGGCGGAGCCTTCGAAGGGATCATCGACCTGATCGAGCAGAAGGCGATGTACTTCGACGCCGCCTCCAAGGGGGAGAACGTCGAGGTCAAGGAGATTCCCGAAGAGCACCAGGCCGTCGCGCAGGACTGGCGGAGCAAGCTCGTCGAGATGGTCGCGGTGCTGGATGACGCCGCGATGGAGCAGTACCTCAACGACGGGGACCTGCCGAAGGAGAAGATCCACGAGCTCCTCCGCAAGGGGACGATCGAGCGCCGGTTTCAGCCCCTCTTCTGCGGAACGAGCCTCAAGTACTGTGGCGTTCAACCGCTTCTCGACGGCGTCGCCCGCTATCTGCCGAGCCCGCTCGATCGCCCGCCGGTGAAGGGGACGAACCCGAAGCCGAAGAAGAACGAGAGCGCCGAGGCCGAGCGAAACCCCGATCCGGCCGAGCCGCTCGCGGCTCTCGTCTTCAAGATCCAGGCGGACAAGCACGCCGATCTCTGCTTTGCCCGCGTCTACTCCGGCGTCCTCAAGAGCGGTTCGCGGCTGCTGAACCCCCGCACCGGCAAGATGGAGCTCATCAGCCAGCTCTGGCACATCCAGGCCGACCAGCGGGAGAAGCTCGAAACCGACCAGGTGTCGGCGGGGGACATCATCGGAATCGTCGGTCCTAAGGAAGTCGCGACCGGCGACACGCTTTGCGACCAGCGGAACCCGATTCTCCTCGAGTCGATCACGTTTCCCGAGACCGTCATCTCGATGGCGGTCGAGCCGGAGACGAGCGGCGACCGCAAGAAGCTCGAAGACGCCCTCGGCCGCCTGGGACGGCAGGATCCGACCTTCAAGGCGAAGATCAGCGAGGAGCCCGGCCAGACCCTCATCAGCGGTATGGGCGAGCTTCATCTCGAGATCATCAAGGAGCGGCTCCAGCGGGACTTCAACCTGAACGTCCGGGTCCACAAGCCCCGCGTCAGCTACCGGGAGACGGTGACGAAGACGGTCCGCGGGGAAGGGGAGTTCAACCGCCCGAATGGAGCGGAGACGCAGTTCTGTCGCGTCCGCGTTCGGATCGAGCCGACCGACGGGGCGGAATCGATCGTCGTCAAGAGCGAGCTCAAGCACGACGAGCTGCCGCCGGAAGTCGACAAGCTCATCTACCAGGCGGTCCTCGAGTCCGCCCAGTCGGGGGGGATCGTTGGCTATCCGCTCATGCACGTCCGGTTCGTGATCGAGAAGGTCGACTACGTCCACGGTCAGTCGACCGAGGAGGCGATTCGTGCGGCGTCCGCCATGGCGGTTCAGAACGCGCTCAACGGCGGCCAGGTCGCCCTGCTCGAGCCGGTCATGAAGCTCGAGGTCGTCACGCCTCCGGAGTTCCTCGGAAACATTCAGGCCGACCTCAATCAAAGGCATGCGCACATCGTCGGCAGCGAGCCGCGCGACCACCTGACGGTTTTGACGGCAGAGGCCCCGCTCGCCCGGATGTTCGGGTACTCGACGCACGTCCGCAGCCTGTCGACCGGCCGCGCTTCGTACTCGATGGAGCCGCTCAAGTACGACCTTGCTCCCAAGGAGGTTCTCGACGAGATGATGGGTCGGTAAGGGGCTTTCGATGTGTCCTGGCGAACACGTTTCGGAATACACCACCCTTGGAAACGTCGTTTTGCCGAGGCACTGGGAAAAGTGGATAAAGGTGAGGGCGCCGGTCAGACCAGCGATATCGTCATGCGGGGGCTGATCACGGCCCCCGGGGCCGCCGCCGGCAACGTCCGCTCGAGCGAAGTCTCACTTCGCGGCATCGGGTTGTTCCGCGGCGGGGGACGTCCGTTCTGCCAACGGAACACGGACCCACTTGCTATCCGTGATCGTTCCGTGCCGCCCGGCCCCCGAGGAGTCGAGAGCATGGTCCCCGGCTCCTTCGTTCAGGTTGTAGAGCAGGAGCGTCGAGGAGTCCGGCTGGAATGTGGAGGGGGGCGTGAAGTTCCCTGTATACCGCGCGATGCTTGAGACGCGGATTTCATCGAGCGTGTCGGTCAGCTCCCACCCGACTTCGAACGGGACCCTGGCGGAGATCGGGGTCACGTCCGTCATGTCCCGATGGGCCTCCTCCTTGCCGTTCACGTAAAGCCTCGCTTCCGTCGGCGTGTAGACCGCCGCGACGTGCGTCCGCACGTCGGCGATGGGAGCCCGGCCGCTTCGCACCATCAGCG
>JAEYWB010000935.1 GCA_023429275.1 Planctomycetota bacterium | reverse complement strand
CAGTGACGGTGATCTTCCATTAGCGCTGCTGTGAAAGGGCCGGATGAGCCGAGGCTCGTCCGGCCCTTTCCTTTTTTGTCCCGAACTGTGGGTCCTTCTTTGCGATGACGTGACCGGCTCCGTTTGACGTCATCCCAGGGGCCCTGCTCCTGAGGCCCGCACGAGGTCCAGCGACTGGCGACTTCCGGCCGACGACCGGCCGACAGGATCCCTTTGAACAACCGGGACTCGTGGCGGCGAGCCTCGACCTCTGCGGCGAAGCCAGCCTGCTCTGTCTCGATCGAGCGGGACACTGGATCCAGCGCGAGGAACCGGACGTTGTGACGGGGAAGATCATCCAGTTCTGTTCGACCTGAGAATCCGACTCGTTCAGGTTTTCAGCCCGTGACTCGAATCCTGACTCACGGCAGGTCAGTCGATGCCCGATCGGCGACCAATTGAAGTGCGTCGGCCGGCAGCTCCTGTGCAGAGGCCGCAAGGCGGACCAGGGATTCCCGGTGGCCGTCCTCCGAAGAAAACTGGGCATCGGGACCTGTGGGCGGCTCGCGGCCAATCCCGCAGCCGGAGCCAGCCCCCGGCACTTCAGTTGCTTTCGCCTCCCTCGCTTCCGCAGCCCGGATGCTCGGCACTCGCGAGGTTGGAAGCGGTGACTCATCGAAAGGAGGCCCGATATGACGCAAGCCGCAATGGAATCGATCCCCCTCCTCAAGGCGCCTTCACATTCTCCACCGGATCAACGCTTTGAGCCTGCACGGAACGTGGCACGCGGCCTCGGCTGGTTCAGCATCGCCCTGGGAGCCGTCGAGGTGCTGGCGCCGCACTCCCTCGGACGGGCCATCGGGGTTCATCGCCCCGGCCTGCTTCAGGCTTTCGGCCTGCGGGAAATCGCAACAGGGGTAGGACTCCTCTCGCAGCCCCGATCCGCAGGCTGGATGTGGGGCCGGGTCTTCGGCGATGTCCTGGACATGGCCGTCCTGGCGGAAGCGGCAACTCCCGGTGATTCCACCTGCCAGGATCGGTCACGAGCTCTCGGCGCACTGGCAGCCGTCAGCGGAGTCACGCTGGTGGATGCCATCGTCGCAGTTCGGGAGTCCACCCACTCACCAACCGAGCGCTGAGCCCTCCTCGGTTTCCTTCCCACCGAACAAATGGAGTCGTCATGAAGGCCCTCTGCTGGCACGGAACCGGGGACGTTCGCGTCGACAATGTCCCCGATCCGCGGATCGTCGACCCGCGGGACATCCTCGTTCAGATCACCTCGACCGCCATCTGCGGCTCCGACCTTCATCTCTATGACGGCTTCATGCCGACAATGCAGCCCGGAGATGTCATCGGCCATGAACCGATGGGGATTGTCGCCGAGGTCGGCCCGGAAGTCCGGAACCTCAAGAAGGGGGACCGCGTCGTCATCCCGTTTACGATCGCCTGCGGCGCCTGCTGGTTCTGTCAGCAGCAGCTCTATTCGTTGTGCGACACATCGAATCCGAACGCCGAGATGGCTCGCAAGGTCATGGGGCATTCTCCAGCCGGTCTCTTCGGCTACTCGCACATGCTGGGGGGCTTCTCTGGCGGCCAGGCGGAGCTGATGCGGGTCCCGTTTGCGGATGTGAGCCCGCTCAAGATCGAATCCGACCTGCCGGACGAACAGGTTCTGTTCCTGTCCGACATCCTGCCGACCGGCTACATGGCGGCTGAGCAGGCCGAGATCCAACCGGGCGAGACGGTGGCCGTATGGGGATGCGGACCGGTTGGCCAGTTCGCGATTCTCAGCGCCTGGATGTTCCGCGCCGGCCGGGTGATCGCCATCGACCGGGTTCCGGAACGGCTCGAGATGGCCCGTAAGCACGGAAGGGCGGAGACCATCGATTTCAGCCAGCAGGATGTCTATGACACGTTGATGGAGATGACCAGGGGCCGCGGACCCGATCGCTGCATCGATGCCGTCGGCGCCGAGGCTCATGCGACGGGGAGTCCTGACGCGGTGTACGACAAGGTCAAGACAGCCCTCATGATGTCGACCGACCGCGCCCATGCCCTCCGCGAGGCGATCTTCTGCTGCCGGAAGGGAGGGACAATCTCTGTTCCCGGAGTCTACATCGGCTTTCCGGACAAGCTGCCGTTCGGAGCGGTGATGAACAAGGCGCTCTCCATCCGGACCGGCCAGACCCACGTCGCCCGGTATCACCGAGACCTCTTGAAGCGGATCGAGGCGGGCGAGTTCGATCCGTCGTTCGTCGTCACTCACAAGGTCCCGCTGTCGGAAGCTCCCGCCGCTTACAAGATGTTCCGCGACAAGAAGGATGAGTGCATCAAGGTCGTCCTGAAGCCCTGAAGTACTGACGTTCGAAGCGATTGCGCCTCTCTCGTCTCGGTGGAGAAAACAGCTACGGGGTGAGTTCCGAACACTCGGATCAACGAGGTCAGGTCGCACACGATGTCGTCTGGTTCCCGGAGACCGGTCCCGACGCTGGGCTCAGCCGCTTCCCCCCACAGCGCGAATCGCGACGAGCCCCGGGGACCGGT
>JAEYWB010000501.1 GCA_023429275.1 Planctomycetota bacterium | reverse complement strand
CCCTGCAGCGGCGCGACGAGGAGCTGCCCGAGGACGAGAGGCTCGCCGAGAAGAAGGGCTTCGGCGCCAAGTCGGTCGAGAAGCTGTTCGCGTCCATCGAGGCGCGGCGCAGGGTTCCGCTCGACCGCTTCATCTTTGCACTCGGCATCCGCCACATCGGAGAGACCACCGCCCGCGACCTCGCCAAGGCGCTCAAGACGCTGGACGCCTTCCGCGCCGCGGCGGCCGCGGCCGCCAAGGGGGCCATGGACATGGCGGCAACGACCGCCAAAGCCAAGGCCGATGCGACCGCCAGGGCGACTGCCGCTGTCGACGCCCAGAAGAAGGCCCAGACGGAGAAGGACGCGAGTGTCAAAGCCCAGCAGGAGGCGGCTCAGAAGCTGGCCGTTGCCAAGCAAGCCTTCGCAACCGCCGAGAAGGCGGCCAATGACGCTGCAGCGGCCCTGAAGACCGTCGAAACAGCCGCGGCCGAAGCCAGGAAGGCTTCCGAGGCGGACGCGGCGAATGCCGACCTCAAGGCCAAGCGGCAGGCCGCCGAACAGGAGGTGGCGAAAGCCAAGGAAGCCGCCGCCAAGACGGAGGCGGACAAACAGACGGCCGCGAAGGGAGTGGCGGAGGCCGAGCTGGCTCAGAAGACCGCCGGAGACGCCCTGAAGGTCAAGGAAGCCGATCTCGCCAAGGCGACTGCCGACAGCACCGCCGCGCAGCAGGCCAAGACCGCTGCGGACGCGGCCGACCAGCAGGCGCAAGCCCAGGCCAAGCAGCTCGAGGAGGCCCGCAAGGCTGCGGAGAAGGCCTCCAATGACGCGGCCAATGCGACCAAGGCCAACAACGTCAACTTCATCACCGTGACGCAGCCGATCCTGATCAACGTCCGTCCCGCGCCATTCAAGCTGGGACTGAACATCCCCAACGGCGGAGCTCTGAAGAAGGGGGACAAGATCGAGGTCAAGGTGACTGTGTCCCGCCAGAACGGGTTTGCCGGACCGGTCAAACTCTCGCTTCCGGCGATCCCCAATCTCAAGGGGATCAGCGCTGCGGAGGCCGACGTCCCGGCCGACAAGAATGAGGGAACGCTGACCATCCTGGCGGCTGGAGATGCGGCCGAGGGAGCACTGGCGAACCTCGTGATCCGTGGCACGGCGGACTTCGAAGGTCCGGCGAGCGTCGACGCACCGGCCGCGATCAAGGTGACGCCGTAACGCTCCGGGGTCGCTTCCCGTCTGCACGCCCGCCATCAGGCTCCCTCGCCTGAGGCGGCGTGCGCGTCCCGTTCCGTCCGATTGTTCAATTTCACTGCGGCAGCGGCCACAGCAGAACCGGATGCCATCGGGTGCCGGCGACCGCCATCCAGAGGTCTTCCTGGGCCGCCACGCCCGTGTTTCGCGCCCCCCTGCAAGTTTTTTACGCAGAGTCCCCTCTTCGGAAGGTCCGTCTGCGGCATGTTTTGCAGCGTTAGATGTGTTGGGATCGTTTTTTGCTGGACGTCTGCTGATCGGTTTGGCATAACCCATCGCCGCGCACGCCGAAGCCCGAACCAGTTCGTCAACACATGCACCCTTCGGAGCAGCCTCCTACAGCGCCGGAAACCTTTGTCGGCACGCCGATGAAGCGGGTACCGGTCTTCGATGAGTATCGCGACGGCGAAGTCGCCCGCCACCCGCTGGTGGTGAATCGGCTTGAAGAGTTTCCACTGAAAAGTCTGGCGGAACGGCAAGGGCTTGCCGAATCGCGTCTGCGGGAGAAGGGGATCACGTTCGCCGTCTACGGGCACAGCGACGGTACCGAGAAGGTGTGGCCGTTCGATGTCGTCCCCAGGCCCATCTCGCACCGCGAGTGGGACCGGATGGAAGCCGGATTGAAGCAGCGGATTCGCGCCCTCAACCTCTTTCTGGATGACATCTATGGTGCGCAGCACATCCTCAACGATGGCGTGGTTCCGCGCGAGATGGTCCTCACGGCAAAGACTTATCGCCCTCAGATGGAAGGTTTCAGGCCTCCCCGAGGAGTCTGGACACACGTCACCGGAACCGACCTCGTCCGTCATGGAGACGGGCAGGTCTACGTCCTGGAAGACAATCTCCGTTGCCCTTCCGGGGTCTCCTACGTTCTCGAAAACCGGGAACTGATGAAGCGGGTTCTCCCCGAAGTCTTCCAGGGGACGTCGATTGCCCCGGTCGAGGACTATGGCGAGCGGCTCCTGTCGATCCTCCAGCAGACAGCCCCCGAAGGGGTCACTTCCCCAACCGTCGCGCTCCTCACGCCCGGGCCGTACAACTCGGCGTACTTCGAGCACTGCTTCCTCGCGCAGCAGATGGGGATTGAGCTCGTGAGCGGAACCGACCTCGTGGTCGAAGACGGCTACGTCTGCATGCTGACGACCTCCGGCCTCCAGCGAGTCGACGTCATCTACCGCCGGATCGATGACGATTTCATCGACCCGAAATGCTTCCGCGAAGACTCCATGCTCGGAGTGCCGGGCCTGATGGAGGTCTACAAGAGCGGCCGGGTCACCCTGGCGAATGCTCCGGGAACGGGTGTCGCCGATGACAAGGCGATCTACGCCTGGGTGCCGCAGATCATCAAGTATTACCTCGCGGAAGAGGCGATCCTCCCCAACGTCCCGACTTACATCTGCTCGGAGCCGGACCAGCGGAAGTACGTCCTCGAGCACATGACCGAACTGGTCATCAAGCCGACGAACGAATCGGGGGGCTACGGCATCGTCATGGGGCCGCGGGCATCGATCGAAGAACTGAAGAACTGCGAAGAGCAGATCAAGGCGAACCCGCGGAACTTCATCGCCCAGCCGATGTTGAACCTCTCGACGGTTCCGACCGTCGTGGGCGAGCGGCTCGCCCCGCGGCACGTCGACCTCAGGCCGTTCATCCTGTACGGGGAAGACTTCTACGTCCTTCCGGGAGGGCTGACGCGGGTCGCCCTCAAGGAGGGCTCGATGGTCGTCAATTCGTCACAGGGGGGCGGAAGCAAGGACACCTGGGTCCTGATGGGGGACGAGACGGGGCCGGATCGTTCACCCGGTCCGTCGTAGCTCGACCGGCAGGGCGGGGAACATCGCGCCGGCGAGCGAACCATCTCTCGCGGGCGGTCCGATCCCGACCTAGGATTTCCGTCCGGGACGACTCCCGCCGCGTCGCCGAACCAAGAACACTCACTTTCGACAGCGCACCCCTTCATGCTCAGCCGCGTCGCCGATTCCGTCTACTGGCTCAGCCGCTACATCGAGCGGGCGGAGAACGTTGCGCGGTTTGTCGACGTTCACCAGTCAATCTCCCTCGGCGGAACGCACCAGTGGGCTCCCCTCGTCTATGCCAGCGGCGATGACGAGCAGTTCGACAAGCTCTACCGCGGGTTCACGACGACGAACGTTCTCCGCTTCCTGCTCTTCGATGCCGAGAACCCGAACTCGATCCTCTCGTGCCTCATCAAGGCCCGCGAGAACGCCCGGACGATCCGCGAAGTCCTGAGCGTCTCGATCTGGGAGGCGATCAACCGCTTCTATCTCCGGGTCCGCGAGGCCTCGCAGGCCCCGGAGCTGGCCCTCCAGAACCCGGCGAACTTCCTCGAGCGGGTGAAGCGTTTCAGCCACGAATTCATCGGCGTCACCGAAGCGACGATGTCGCACGGAGACACGTGGAATTTCTCGCGGATCGGCCGTCTCCTCGAGCGGGCGGACAAGACTTCGCGGATCGTGGACGTCAAATACTACGTCCTGCTGCCGGATCTGACGCATATCGGTTCGACGCTCGACGTCGTCCAGTGGTCGGCCCTTCTCGAGTCGACCAGCGCCCTCCACATGTACCGGAAGCGGTTCGGGCGGATCGTTCACCGGAATGTCGCCGAGTTCCTCATTCTCGATCCCCATTTCCCTCGCTCGATCCGCTCCTGCGTCACCGAAGCAGAGCGGTCGCTGCGCGAGATCACGGGAAACACCGGCGAACCGGTGAACCTCGCCGAAAAGACCTTCGCGGACCTGCGGACGCGGCTCGAGACCATCACGGTCGAGGAGATGCTGAACTTCGGCCTCCACGAGTTCATCGACACCTGCCAGCTCGGTATCAACGACATGGGAGCGGCGATGTTCAAGACGTTCTTCGAGATCCGGCCGGTCGGACAGACACAGTCGCAGTCCCAATCGCAGTAGATCCCGGGCACAAGGAATTCCGCCGCGGTGGTCACAGAGAGTCGGCAGGGAAGCCAGGTCGTGCGCGTTGAGGCTTTGCGAAGCGCGCCCGAACAGGCAGCCGAAGCCGGTTCGGTCTCCCCGCGGCGTCATGGGTGCGTTTCGTAGAGCCTCACCGCACCGTATGCCCCTGCAACCCTCGCCTCTCACCACCTCTAACCCCACTGAAGTTCCATGGCGATTCGCGTGGCCCTGCGGCATGTCACCGAGTACCGGTATGACCGGAGGGTGACGCTCGGTCCGCAGGTGATCCGGCTCCGGCCCGCGCCGCACTGCCGGACGCCTGTCGTGAGCTACGCCCTCTCCATCACGCCAGAGCAGCACTTTCTCAACTGGCAGCAGGATCCGTTCGGCAACTATCTCGCGCGGCTCGTCGTCCCGGAGCCGACGACCGAGTTCCAGGTCGCGGTCGAGCTGACGGCGGACCTGACCGTCATCAACCCGTTCGACTTCTTCGTCGAAAGCTACGCCGAGGAGTTTCCGTTCGAGTACGAGCCCGAGCTCAGGAAGGACCTGCTGCCGTTCCTCGAGTGCGCGAACACCGGTCCGGCATTCGACGCGTTCCTTCGCTCGGTCGACATGACGAAGCGTCGAACGACCGGCTTTCTCGTCGACCTCAACATGCGGCTCTGCCGCGAGATCAAGTACCTGATCCGGATGGAGCCGGGGGTCCAGGCGCCTGACGAGACACTCGCGAAAGGGTCGGGGTCCTGCCGCGACTCCGCGTGGCTGATGGTCCAGCTGCTGCGGCGGGTCGGACTCGCAGCCCGGTTCGTCTCCGGATACCTCATTCAGCTGACCGCGGACATCAAGTCGCTCGATGGTCCTTCGGGGCCCGAGATGGACTTCACCGATCTCCACGCCTGGTGCGAAGTCTATCTCCCCGGAGCAGGCTGGGTCGGGCTCGACCCGACCTCGGGACTCTTCACCGGCGAAGGACACCTTCCACTGGCGGCGACTCCCGCCCCGTCGACCGCGGCACCGATCTCCGGCGGCGTCGACGAGTGCGAGTCGACGTTCCATGTCGAGATGACGATCGAGCGGATCCATGAAGATCCCCGCGTCACGAAACCGTATACCGACGAGCAGTGGACCGAGATCGACAATCTCGGAAAGCTCGTCGACGGGCACCTCGTCCGCAATGACGTCCGACTCACGATGGGGGGCGAACCGACCTTCGTCTCGATCGACGATCAGGAAGGGGCGGAGTGGAACACGGCCGCGGTCGGAGCAGAGAAGCAGCGGCTTTCGAACATCCTGCTGCGAAGGCTGCGAAGCCGGTTCGCCCCCGGCTCGCTCCTGCATTTCGGACAGGGGAAGTGGTACCCCGGCGAGTCGCTTCCGCGGTGGGCCTACAGCTGCCTCTGGCGACCCGACGGCGAGCCGATCTGGACGGACCCGGACCTGCTGGCGGATGTCTTTTCCCCCTGCGATGTCTCGGTGGAGAAGGCCGGGGAGTTCCTCTGTGAACTCGCCGACCGCCTCGGCGTCGACGGCCGCTGGATGCGCCCCGCCTATGAAGATATCTGGCACACGATCGAGGCCGAGCAGAAACTTCCTGTCGATGTCGACCCCCGCAAGTTCGACCTCGATGCGGATGAAGACCGGCGGCGTCTCGCACGGATCATCGAGTCCGGCGTGAGCCGTCCCGTCGGTTACGCCCTCCCGCTCACCAAGGCGTGGTGGCAGGCCCAGCCCCGCTGGACGAGCGGCCCCTGGCCTTTCCGCTCCGAGCGACTGTTTCTCCTTCCGGGCGATTCGCCGATCGGACTGCGGTTACCGCTCGATTCCCTTCCGGTCGCGGGAGAGGCCGATACCCGCACGATCTATACGATCGATCCATTCGCCGAACACCATCCCCTGCCGGGTTACCAGGAGATCCGCCGCCGGACAGCGGGGCGGGTTCTCGACATCACGCGCGAGTCGGGCCTGACCGGCCAGACCCGCGCCGACAAGGACGCCGCGACCCGCCGCGCCGCCGCAGAAGCTCAGCGGAAGGTCCTTCCCGACGACGGACGGGAAAAGCCTCCGATGGCGCCCGTCGGCATTATCGCGACGGCGATGTGCATCGAGCCCCGGCAGGGAAGGCTGCACGTCTTCATGCCGCCGCTCTCGCGTCTCGAAGACTATCTCGAGCTCGTCGGGATCATCGAGAACACCGCCGAGGCGATGCAGCAGCCGGTCGTGATCGAGGGGTATCTCCCGCCGAACGACTTCCGCCTGCAGGTCCTCAAGGTCACGCCGGACCCCGGCGTCATCGAGGTCAACGTCCATCCGGCCAGGGACTGGGAGGAACTCAAGGAGATTACGAGCGGGATCTACGAAGAGGCGCACTACACGAGGCTCGGGACCGAGAAGTTCCAGCTCGATGGCAAGCACACCGGGACCGGCGGAGGGAACCACGTCGTCCTCGGCGGCCCGTCGCCGGCGGACAGCCCGTTCCTCAGGCGGCCGGATCTCCTCAAGAGCCTCATCGGCTACTGGAACAACCATCCGGCCCTGTCGTACCTCTTCTCGAGCCAGTTCATCGGGCCGACGAGCCAGGCGCCCCGCGTCGACGAAGGACGGCGCGACGCTCTCTACGAGCTCGAGATCGCGTTCGACCAGGTCCGCACCGATCAATACACGCC
>JAEYWB010000910.1 GCA_023429275.1 Planctomycetota bacterium | reverse complement strand
ACCGGCATGTGACGGTCGACCGGCCGACGAAGAAGGGGCGCGAAGCGATTCTCAAGGTCCACAGCCGCAAGGTTCCGCTGGCGGAGAACGTCCGGCTCGATGTCGTCGCCGCCGGAACGATCGGCTTCGCCGGTGCCGACCTCAAGAATCTCGTCAACGAGGCGGCTCTTCACGCGACGCGTGAAGGGAAGACGGCCGTCGATAACGACGACTTCGAGGCCGCCCAGGACAAGATCATGATGGGGGTGATCCGGGAGGAGATCCTGACCCCGCACGAGCGGCGGATGACTGCCTACCACGAGGCGGGGCACGCCCTGCTCGCCTGGATCCTTCCCGAGGTCGATTGCGTGCACAAGGTGACGATCGTCCCCCGCGGGCGGGCGCTCGGCGTGACGCAGATGCTTCCGCAGGAGGAACGGCTCAACATGGGTGAGCGCCAGCTCCGTTCACAGCTGAGCGTGCTGCTTGGCGGACGGGCTGCCGAGAAGATCGTCTTCGACGAATACACCGCCGGGGCGGAGAGCGATATCCAGCGCGCCACCGGCATCGCCCGCCGGATGATCTCCTCCTGGGGAATGAGCGATGTCGTCGGCCCCGCCGCATTCCGGAGCGGCGAAGAGCATCCTTTCCTCGGAAAGGAGATCCACGAGCAGCGTCAGTACAGCGAGGCGACTGCCCACGTGATCGACCAGGAGATTCAGAAGTTCCTGACCGACGCCCAGGCCCGGGCGACGCAGCTTCTCACTGAGAACCGGGACAAGCTCGACAAGCTCTCGGAAGCGCTGCTCGACAAGGAATTGCTCGACAGCGAAGAGATTGCCGCCGTGATCGGCCCGGCAGTCCCCAGGAAGTCGGCGGTCATCCCGAAGACCGCGGAGATGTGATGCGACCTGAGTCCCCGGCGGGAGCCGTCGCCCCTCTGCTGCTCAGCGGGTCGTGGGGACGGCTACGGGGACGATCGCCGTGCGGGCCTTGGCGTTTCCTGCCCCCGCGTTGACCTGGCGGGTCAGGTCGACGAGTTCCGTGGGCCGTTCCTTCGCCACTCCTTCGAGCTTCGGCGCGATGTCGTAGATCCACTCCGGCCGCCTGCGGGAGGCCTCGTCCATCATCCGGACGAAGAGCGAGATCTCTTCGAAGTTCCGGTCCATCATCTTGTTGCAGACCGGAGAGATCGTGCGGGCCACGGCGTCGACCGCCGTCGACGGGAAGGAGACGAACAGGTCCGCCTTGTGGATGATGTAGGTCTTTCCGGACGGTTCCCGCTGCGTCTGCACCTGGACGTGCATCAGGGCGGCCCCCTTGATCGGCTTCGGAAGGAGCGGACTCGTGAAGGTCCCTTTGCAGGAGACGAGGCTGCTTGCCGGGGTGCGGTAAAGGACTTCGACCTGGCCGAGCGTGCCGTCGCCGGCGTCGCACGAGAAGGCGCCGCGGCCGGTCTCGGCCATCTTGACGCCTGAAACCCCCATCGCCCGCCAGATGCTGACGGCGACGTCGGGATGGTCGGAGAAGTAGGTGTAGATCCGGGCGTCGGTCTCACAGCGGATCGTCGGGAGCCGGCGAAAGAGGCTGATATCCTGAAGGATCGAGTCCGCCACGGCCCGCTGCGCCGCGGGAAGCTGGGTGAGCGGGACCGCCTGAAGGGCCTTCCGCTTCGTGTCCCGGGCGGAAGAACCCGCTTCGAGCGTATCGACCCGGATCTCCGGGATTTCGTCGGCGTGAGCCGGCGCCGAAGCGACCGTCAGGAGCGCGGCCGATGCCAGCAACAGACACGGTCCGAGCGCGCGGCGGATGAAATGCCGATCGTTCCGGCGCGCCGAGGCGCGGGCCGGCATGGTCCCCCCGACCATACTGCGTTCCCCCACGTTGGAACGGATCGTTCCCCTGAGGACATGATCAAAGCGGCCGCCGATGGCGGATCACCCTGAGCCAGGCCCCCCCGGCAAACTTTCCTGCGGCTCTGCGAGTCGCGGCACTGGGGTCATCGCTTACCCCGAAAAGTCTGCCTGACCGTTCTCACCCTTTCCATCGGCATTCCCGCTCCCCGCATGTGAGCGGAACTGTCAAGACGAGTTCCGGCCCCCTCGTCCTTGGTGTTCTGGTGCCTTCGTAGTGGACAATTGATCTCAAGCCACCGGTCGGGCCCGGAGAGTGGCCCGTCAAAAGCGGCGGCGTCGCTCCGTTGATATTGCGCCATGCGAAGTTACGATTCGAAGTGTTCTTCGGAAGACCCCTTCCGAATCACTTCGATTTCACCATTTTGCCGTCGAGTTCTGGCGGTGATGGTCCTCAGGCCCCTGGCGGCTTCGGCCGTTTTCTGAGCACGTCGAGTGGCATTTCGTTCAGTTCTCTGAATCCCTTGCATGTCCTGGTTTGTGGCGTTTCTCGTCTGGATGGTCGAGCCGCTGATCCTCTGGATCAACGCGGTCGCCGATTCGTTCCGGAGCAGCGCGGGAACCTGGCGACCGGCTTTCCTTCCTCTCCCTGTCCGTTCCCTTGCGGTGATGACGCAGGGCCGGCCGAGGAGCCAGGGAGCCTTCGCCCCCGCCCTGTCTCGCGGGTCCGGAGGATGTCGTACGGCCTGGCCACCGCATCGTTGCCGCTGTTCGTGAATCGGTTCTCGTTTGGCGGTTTTGCACCGCCCGAGGACCCGAGGTTCGGGCCCGGACCGTCCCACCGCTCGTCCCCGTGACGCTCGCGGCTGATAAGGGACTGGATGATGGACTACGTCGCCGCAGTGCTGGGCGGACTCGTGGTCGGTGCGCTCGTTGGGTTCTTCTTCGACCGATTGCGGATGGGTGCCGCCTACCGGACCCGCGATCAACTGATGGAGCACGCCAAGACCGACGCCGACAATTTCCGTAAGACACGAGAGCTTGAGATCAAGGAAGAGCTCCTGAAGCGTCGCGAGGATCTGGAGAAGGATCTTCGGAAAGTCCGCAATGAGCTGCACGAGTTCGAACGGAAGCTCGACAAGCGGGAGAGCGACCTGGCTCAGCAGCAGGCGGAGTTCCAGAAGAAGGAGAAGATGCTCCAGACGACCCAGAACCGCCTCACGGAGCGGGTGAAGGTCGTCGAGACGCAGGAACGCGAGATGGACCGGATGCTCAAGGCCGAGCAGGAGGAGCTGTTCAAGATCAGCGGCCTCAACAAGGAACAGGCGGCCGACCGGCTGATGACCCGCCTCGACCAGGAGCTCAAGGCGGAAGCGGGCCGGCTCATCATGAAGCGGGAGTCGGAGCTGAAGCAGAACGCCGAGAAGATCGCCCGCGAGGTGATCGGCATGGCGGTGCAGCGGTACGCCTCGGCCCATACGAGCGAGACGACCGTCTCCACGGTCGACATTCCGAGCGACGAGATCAAGGGGCGGATCATCGGACGCGAAGGCCGGAACATCCGCGCCTTCGAAAAGGAGACCGGGGTCGACGTCATCGTCGACGACACCCCGGGCGTTGTCGTCGTCTCCTGCTTCGACACGGTCCGCCGCGAGATCGCCAAGCGGTCGCTGGTGAAGCTGATCCAGGACGGTCGCATTCACCCGGCCCGGATCGAGGAGGTCGTCCGCGAGACCCAGAAGGAGATCGACGCGACGATCATGCGGCTCGGCAAGGAGGCGGCCGAAGAGGCGGGGGTCCCCGGAGCTCACGACAAGCTGCTCTCCCTGATGGGACGGCTCAACTTCCGCGTGAGCTACAGCCAGAACGTGCTGCGGCACTCGATCGAAGTGGCGCACCTGACCGGCATGATGGCCGAGTCGCTCGGCCTCGACGGGACGCTCGGCCGGCGATGCGGATTCTTCCACGACATCGGCAAGGCGGCGGACCACGAGCAGGAAGGGGGCCACCCGGCGATCGGGGCGGAACTCCTCAAGCGGTACAACGAAGGGGTTGAAGTCGTCCACGCGGCGCTCGGCCACCACGACGACATCCGCCCGGAGTATCTCTACACCGTCCTGACCGCGGCGGCAGACGCCTGTTCCGCCTCGCGGCCCGGTTCACGGCGGGAGACGCTCGAGAAGTACATCCGCCGCCTCGAAGAGCTCGAGGCCCTCGTCTGCGGCTTCCCGGGCGTAAGCCAGGTGTACGCCGTCCAGGCGGGACGCGAGGTTCGAGTCATTGTCGACCCCAAGGAGATCAATGACCGGGAGGCGGCGAAGATGGCCCGCGACATTTCGATCGCGGTCGAGCAGAATCTCACGTATCCCGGCGAAGTGAAGATCGTCGTGATGCGGGAGACCCGCGCGGTCGGAGTCGCCAAATAGTCGTCCCGCTGCGCTCACACGGATCCGTTTAACCGCAATACCGTTCAATTAGTCATAACC
>JAEYWB010000894.1 GCA_023429275.1 Planctomycetota bacterium | reverse complement strand
CCTTGAGGCCGAGCAGAACCCAGACCGGTTCGGCCGGGTGGTTGAGTGCCGCCGGGTATTTCATGACGAACAGGAACCCGGCCGACGCCGCGAGGGCGGAGCCGAGAACAAAGGTCATCGACACGATGCGGTCGACGGGAATCCCCATCAGGGCGGCAGTGTCAGGGTTGAAGGAGATCGCCCGCATCGCCCGGCCGAGGCTCGTATGGAAGACGACATAGTGCAGCACGACCATCAGCACCGCCGAGAGGCCGAGAATCAGGACATCGACCAGGCCGATCACGACAGTACCGGAGGAAAACGTCAGGCGAATCAGGTCGCGGTTGGCCCAGAGGGCCGGCATCCGCTGCGGACTCGTGCCGAACGCCCAGCTCTGGATACCGATGTTCTGAAGCAGAAGCGAGACGCCGATCGCCGTGATGAGAATATTGAGCCGCGGCGATCTGCGGAGAGGCCGATAGGCGAACCGCTCGATGAGGAACCCGACGAGGCTGCAGCAGGCGACCGCCGCGAGGAGGACCACGAGACCTGCCCACCAGGGGGCGTTCTGGTCCGTGAATCCGGCGCGGGTGGCGACGGTGAAGCTCGTCCACGCCCCGAGGACGACGATATCGCTGTGGGCGAAATTGATGAACCGCAGGATGCCGTAGACCATCGTGTAGCCCAGGGCGATCAGCGCATAGAGGCTGCCGACCGTAATGGACGAGACAAGGGTCTGAACGAAGTCGGTCATCCGGAGGGAGAGAGGAGAGGAGCCAGGATTTAGTAGATAGGATTCAGGAGTCAGAACCTGCGTTGGGTGCCGCCTGGACCTGAATCCTAGATCCTAGATCCTGACTCCTTCGGCTCAGGGCTGCGGATCGGGCTCGATCGTGGTGACGTAGGTCGGCTTGCCCCCCTTGATCTCCAGGACGACCGCCGCCTTCACGGCGTCGCGATCCTTGTTCAGCGTGATCTTGCCGGTGACGCCGTCGAAATCGCGCGTCTGCGAGATCGCCGCCGCCAGGTCCTTGCCGGCGAGCGACGGAGCCCGCTTCATCGCCTCGAACAGAATCTGCGCCGCGTCGTAACCCAAAGCCGCCATGCTGTCTGCCTCCCCGTTGTACTTCTTCTGGTACTTCGCAAGAAACTCCTTGATCTTCGGCGAGTCACTCTCCTGGGAGTAATGGCTCGAATAGAAGCACCCTTCGAGGGCATCACCCGCCAGCTTCGCGAGCTCGCCCGATTCCCAGCCGTCCGCACCGAGCAGCGGCACCGTGATGCCGAGCTTCCGTGCCTGCTGGGCAATATTGCTGATCGCCGCGTAGTAGACCGGGATGAACACGACCTGCGGGTCGCTTCCCCGGATCTGCGTGAGCTGCGACGAGAAGTCCTGGTCACCCGTCTGGATCGCCTCCTTGCGGACGATCGTTCCACCGATCTTCGTGAACGCCTTCTCGAACTCTTCCATCAGACCGACCGAGTAAGGGGTCGCCTGGTCGTACAGGATGGCGGCCCGCTCGGCCTTGATGTGTTCCCGGGCAAAACGGGCACAGACCGGGCCCTGGAACGGATCGATGAAGCAGACCCGGAAGATCATGTCGCCGACCCGGGTAACATCGGGATTGGTCGACGAGGGGCTGATCATCGGGATGCTGTGCTCCTGGCAGACCGGAGCGGCGGCGAGCGACAGCTTGGAGGCGACTTCCCCGATGATCGCCGTGACACCATCGTTCGTGATGAGGCGGGTGACGACGTTACCCGCCTCGCGGGCGTCCCCCTTGTCGTCGAGGGAGATGAACTCGATCTTCTTCCCGTTGATGCCGCCCGCGGCGTTGATCTCGTCAACGGCGATCTGGATGCCGTTTTCGGTCGATTTTCCGAAAGTCGCCTCCGAACCGGTGAGCGACCCGTAGTGTCCGACCTTGATGGTGTCGCCAACGGGAGCCCCCCCCGAGCCGCCAGTCGGGCTGCCGGAATCGGGACACCCGGACAACAGGAGGAGCCCCCACAGCCCGAGCAGGCATTGTCCGAAGAGGCACATAGCGCCGCGCCCGGGGGCGTGGCGACGATCAATCACTACCACGAGAGACTCCTGCGCATTCTCAAGCGAAGTCCGGAAGCCGAAGGCGAGCACCTGTTTCGGCCAATTGGGAGAGTAGGCACCGGCGGGGGAAATCTCCACCGAGTCCGACCGGTGCGACGACCGGAAGGATCGTCCCGGGCCGGGAGCGACGAATCGCTGACCAGGGACTGCCATTCCTCACGATCGCCCGACCAGCCAAAGCCCGGCCGTCAGAGGGGGACGAGGCGCCCGCTGTCGTCCAGCCGATAGATCTCCTCGTGCTTGAATCCCCACGGGCCGCCGGGACGCCGTAGATGCGGCTCGAACGTCAGCAGCGGGATATCGCCCAAGGGGACCGGATTCCCGGGTTCCAGGTAGGTCCGCGCCTCCGGCGACGACTCGATGCTGTGCCCGAAGTTTCCCAGGAAGTCGAGATTTTCGAAGCCGAGCCGGGCAACCTCGTCCCGGGCGAACCGGGCGAGTTCATCCAGCGTCGTTCGGGGGGTGGCGAACATTCGAACGGCTTCATGGAGTGCGATGAGCGCCTCGGCCCCCTCACAGAACACGGGAGAGGCCGGGACGGCCGTGCAGGCCCCCTCCTCGATATAGAAGCTGCGGGCACAGTCTCCCCAGATGCCGTCTCGACTCGGGCTGAGGTCGATTGTGACAAGGTTCCATTCTCCGACCGGCTCCTCGGCAGGCTCGTAATGCCGCCCCGAGAGGGAAAGGCAGGAGCGCGAGCCGAGCAGGACGAGGGCTGGACAGGCGTGGTACCACGTTTCGACGACGCCGTGCCGGGCCAGCCCGTTGACAGCCTTCGCGACGATGGAGCGTTCGGTGTCCACAGGCCGGATCGTCGTCGCGATCTCCACCAGGACAGTGCGGGCCGCTTCCTGGACGGCGCGGTGCGCAGCGATCGTTCCCATCGATCGAGTCTCCCTTCCCAGGAGAGCCTTACGGATGCCGGGTCCGGGCCGATCGCCTCAAGCTGAGGCCGGGGGGACCTTCCAAGGGTCGTAGTCCCCGATATTCCAGAGGTGCCCTTCGAGGTCGTAGCAGCTGAAGCCTCGCCCGTAGGCCTCGGTCTTCATCTCGATGGCGATCTTCGCGCCCGACTCCTTCGCCCGCCGGTAGACCTCGTCCGCATCCGGAACGACGACGAAGACCGACTGCGTCTCGGCCCCGCCGATTTCGTCCGGCTGCCTGATAAGCCGCCCGTACTCCGAGTCCTTGACTGTCCCGAGCATGATCATTCCCCCGCCGAGGGTCAGCTCGGCATGGGCAACGGTGTTGTGAGGGCCCTCGTAGAGCTGGCGGGTCGAGAACCCGATGACCCGGCAGAGCCAGTCGATCGCCGCCCGGGCATCCCGATAGGCGAGACAGGAGATCACGGTCGAAGGGCCCGGCGTGGATGTCGGCGTGGAAGGCTCAACCATGACTCAGACCTCCGGATATCCCGACGACGGAGCCCTGCGGGAAACATCCGGGCGCGACCCCGCCCTGGCGAATGATCCCACGCAGATCGCGCGAC
>JAEYWB010000889.1 GCA_023429275.1 Planctomycetota bacterium | reverse complement strand
GACCGGGCTCGCGGAGGCGGGCACCGGGACGGGGGCCGGGCCGCGGGAAGGAACGACCGGCGTCACTTGCACCTGCGACGGCAGCGGCAGGAAGGCACCAGGTTGTTCGATCTCCGGCCGAGGTGCCGGGGGAAGCTTCCCGGGGAGTTGCTCACGGGGAGGTTCCGGCTTCCGGTTCGGATCGATTTCCAACTGCTTGTTGGGGTCGACTTCCTTCAGGTGGCCGTCCGTTTCGGGAACGGGGATCAGCTCCGTCGGGACCGGCTCGCCGTAGTACACCGGGACGGAGACCGTCCGGCAGAGGCACAGGCCGACTGCGGCGGCGTTGCGGACCCGCTCGGACGGCTCGAGCCAGCAGCACTGATCATCCTTACCGTAGGCGACTTCCGAGAGGGCATTGAGGGCCTTCGCGTTGCAGCAGCCGCGGCAGCAGTCGTACCGCTCGTACTTCTCGAGGTCCTTGCGGGCCTCCTTCGCGGCCTTCTTCGCCTTCCCGTGAGCTTCCTTGATGAGCTTGTCGGACATCTTGTCGGAGTGCCGCTCGGTGTCCCGGGCGGCGTACTTGCACATCTGACACTTCTGGCAGTTGCACTCCGACTCCATGTTGCTGCAGCCCCGAGTCAGCATGTGCCGCAGGGCCATGACCGCTTCATACCGCACTTCTTCGGAGGGGTCCTCCTTCATCGTGGCGATCAGCATCTCCTGGGCCTGCGGGTAGGTCACGCAGTCCACGGTGCCGAGGTAGGCGGCGGCCTTCACCCGGTTGGGAGCGTCGAGCTGAACCGCCCGGATTCCCGCCGCCATCCCCTTGAGAGAGTCGGTCGGTGCGCCGGCGAAGGGGGGACGCTGCAGAGGATCGGTGACGGCCAGCTTCCGGCCGAGTGCGACCGGACGGGCGGTCGCCCAGTCCCAGAGCGTGTGTTTGATGTCCGGGCTGGTGAATTCCGGGGACTTGGGAATCGGGGCCCCCTGCGGAGCGGCGGGCTGGGCATGAGCCGTCGCACCGAGGAGTGAAGCAATCCCCAGGGCCATCCCGCAAACCCATCGGGCGCGGCAGTAGAAGCTTGTGGCCATAACGAAGATTCCTGGCTCTGCGCGAAAAACGACCCACAGCAATCGAACTATCGAACGATTTGTGAGTCGCCAGCCAATTCCGATTGATCTGTCGGTACAGGCGGCCGGTCTCGAGGATTTCCGAAAGACGGCAGCAACATTTCCTCAAGTCCGCCGATGATGGGGCAGCGGTGGACGCAGGCGGTGCGCAACGAAAATGTCATGTCGGCCCGCAAGGCGGTCGTTGAAATCCCGCTCTGCGCCGCCTACCTTGGCAAGCTGCAAGCCTCCCGCGCTTCAGCACTTCCGCGCGTCATCTCCGCACATTCCGTTCGGAACTTCCTCTCACTTCTTCAAGAGGCCGGCCTGTGGACGTCAGTTTGCGATCGCTTGTCGGGAAACTGAACGACACCTGCCGCCGGGCGCTCGAAAGCGCCGCCGGGCTGTGTCTTTCGCGTACGAATTACACCGTCGAGGTCGAGCACTGGCTGCAGAAGCTGCTCGAAGTCCCCGACACCGACCTCTCGAAGATCTTCAAGCATTTCGAGGTCGACCAGAGTCGCCTGGAAGGGGCGCTCACGCGGGCAATCGACGGTTTCAAGGGAGGAAACGCCCGTCCGCCGGCCCTCTCGCCGCTGCTCGTCGACCTTGTCCGGGATGCCTGGCTGTACGCGTCCGTGGAATACGGCGAGCCGGCCGTCCGGAGCGGGCACATCCTCCTGGCGGCACTGACAAACACCAAGGTCAGCCAGCTGTTCCTCAGCAGCGTCCGGGATCTCGGCAAGCTGACCCCCGAGGGCCTGGCGAAGGATCTGCGGGAAATCACGAGCGGGAGTGTCGAAGACGCTCCGATCTCGCGTCCTGCTCCGGGCGGCTCGGGGGCGCCGGAGCTTCGGCCGGCGGGAGGGAAGACCCCTTCTCTCGACCAGTTCACCATCGATCTGACCGAGCGGGCCCGAAGCGGAGCCCTCGACAACGTCTCGGGGCGGGATTTCGAGATTCGCCAGCTGGTCGACATCCTGATGCGCCGGCGGCAGAACAACCCGATCCTCACGGGCGAAGCGGGGGTCGGCAAGACCGCCGTCGTCGAAGGGTTCGCCCAGCGGATCGCCGCCGGGGACGTGCCGCCGCCGCTCCTGGGGGTCTCCGTCCGGTCGCTCGACCTCGGACTTCTCCAGGCCGGAGCCGGAGTGAAAGGGGAATTCGAGAACCGCCTCAAGTCGGTCATCCAGGAGGTGAAGTCCTCGGCTCAGCCGATCATCCTCTTCATCGACGAGGCCCACACGCTGATCGGGGCCGGGGGGCAGGCGGGGCAGAACGACGCCGCGAACCTGCTGAAGCCGGCCCTCGCCCGCGGCGAGCTCCGGACGATCTGCGCGACGACCTGGTCGGAGTACAAGCAGTACTTCGAGAAGGACGCGGCGCTGACCCGCCGGTTCCAGGTCGTGAAGGTCGAAGAGCCGGCCATTCACCAGGCCGAGGTCATGCTCCACGGCCTCGTGAAAATGCTCGAGAAGCACCACGGCCTGCGGATTCTCGACGAGGCGATCTCGGCCGCCGTGCGGCTTTCCAACCGCTACATCACGGGGCGTCAGCTCCCCGACAAGGCGGTGAGCCTTCTCGACACCGCCGCAGCAAGGGTCGCCGTTGGCCAGGCGGCCATCCCCGCGCCGATTGAAGACCTGCGGCGGCAGATCGAGCAAATCGGGATCAAGCTCGACATCCTGAAGCGGGAGTCCGTCGCCGGTGCGAACCATGCCCAGCGGATCGACGAGCTGACGACGCAGCGCGAGCAGGCTCAGAAGGACCTGGGCGAAATGGAGACCCGCTGGACGAAGGAGAAGGAGATCGTCACGAAGATCTGCGAGGTCCACGACCGGCTCTCCGGCCGGCCCGCCCCCGCAAAGTCGACGACAGCCGCTCCCGGCGCTTCCGTGAACAAGGGAAAGGACGAAAAGGCCGCAGTCGAGCCCGCCGCTCCTCCGCCGCCCCCTCTCACACCCGAGGAAGCGGCCGAACTCCGCGAGCAGCTCGGCCTGCTCCAGGGTGAGCTCAAGCAGCTCCAGGGAGAGTCCCCGCTCGTCCAGCCGTTCGTCAACTTTGCCGCGATCGCCGAGGTCGTTTCAGCCTGGACGGGGATTCCCGTCGGGAAAATGCTGACGGACGAGATCCGGCTCGTCTCGACGCTTCATGAGCGGATGACGTCCCGCGTGATCGGCCAGGACCACGCCCTGACGGCCATCAGCCGGCGCATTCAGACCTCGAGAGCGAACCTGACCGATCCCAGGCGGCCGATCGGCGTCTTCCTGCTCGTCGGCCCCAGCGGTGTCGGCAAGACCGAAACCGCCATGACCCTCTCCGAGATGCTCTACGGAGGGGAGCGGAATATGGTCGTCATCAACATGACGGAGTTCCAGCAGGGTCACACGACATCGTCGCTGATCGGTTCCGCCCCCGGCCTCGTCGGCTACGGCAAGGGGGGCAAGCTGACTGAGGCGGTCCGACGACGTCCGTACTGCGTCCTGCTTCTCGACGAGATCGAGAAGGCGCACGACGATGTCCTGGAGCTCTTCTACCAGGTCTTCGACAAGGGTGTCCTCGAGGACGCCGAAGGGCGGGAGATCGATTTCAAGAACACGATCATCCTCTGCACCTCGAACGTCGGCTCTGATCTGATTCAGTCGCTGTGCGCCGATCCGGAGACGCGGCCCGATGCCGAAAAACTCGGCGAGCTGCTCCGGCCGAAGCTCCTCGAACGGTTCAAGCCCGCCTTCCTCGGGCGGATGACGGTGGTGCCGTATTACTCTCTCGGCGACCAGGTCCTGAAGAACATCATCCAGCTTCAGCTCAAGAAGATCGGCCAGCGGCTGGTCGAGAACCACCGGGCCCGGCTCGAGTTCTCCGACGAGGTCGTCAACCACATTCTCAGCCGGTGCCGCGAAACGGAGACGGGGGCCCGAAACGTCGACCACATCCTCACGGGGAGCGTCCTGCCGGACATCTCCCGGGAACTGCTGGCACGGATGGCGGACGAGCGGGCGGTGTCACGGGTCGAGATCCAGCTCGACGGCAACGGAGGGGGATTCCAGTACCTCTTCGAGTGACAGGAGGGCCGCCGGCGGGTCGGGATGGCGGGAAGCGGGAGCCGCAGCGAATTCGCACGCAACAATTCCATCGCCGCGCCGACAATAGCCGAGACGGCCCGATCCTCGTGCCGGGCCGGCGGCGGAGACGGGAAACTGCGTTTCAGGCCGCCGCCACGAATGCGCCAGGTTGAAGCGACTGACGAAGCTGCTGAAGACGACACAGACGAGGTGCGACGATGCCCGATTACACCGACAAGCCGCGCCTCCTCCAGTTCAAAGCCGACGGCAAGACCGACCTCCTCCTCCCGGCCAGCTTTTCCGCCCAGGAACGGATCTCGGGACTGTTCCAGATTCACGTCGAGCTCGTCGTCTCCCCCGAGAAGGCGAGCCAGATCAAGGGGGACCAGCTCCTCGGCAAGCGGATGACCCTCAAGGTCGCCCACGGCGACGACTACACGAAGCCCCCATACCGCTTCTTCGACGGCGTCTGCTGCCGCTTCGCCTCGGCCGGCAAGAACGATCGCTTTCATCTGTTCGAGGCCGACCTCGTCCCCTGGGCGTGGATGCTGACGAAGCGAGTCGACACCCGCGTCTTCCAGGACAAGAACTCTCTCGACATCGTCGAAGTCATCCTCAAGGAGCTTCAGGGGGACTTCTCGGAGTTCAAGTTCGAGATCCGGGCGAACCGCGGCCAGTACAAGAAGGTCGACTACCGCGTTCAGTTTGCCGAGAGCCAGTTCCACTTCGTGTCGCGGCTCCTGGAAGAGGAGGGGATCTACTACTACTTCGAGCACACGGACGCGGGCCACAAGATGATCATCGATGACTCGCCGACCGCCGGCGGAGACGTCCCCGACCAGGCCAAGGTCCGGCTGATGGAGGAGTCGGGCCCTGGCGAGACCTACGAAGACTGCGTCGTCGTGTGGCGCGAGGAGCGGACGATTCACCCGGGAAAGTTCTCCTCCCGCGACTATCACATGCAGCTGGCGCAGAACAAGATCGAGTTCTCCGGAGTCGCCCCGAAGACGATCGTCGGCAAGAACGACAAGCTCGAAGTCTACGAATGGCAGGCCGGCTCCGCGCTCCGCTACAACCAGCCCGACAAGCGGCTCGATGAGGTCAACACCGTCGGCGACAAGCTGACGAACTATCGCGCCCAGGAGGCGGAAGCGGGGCATCACACGTTCACCGGCACCTCCTACTGCCGCGGGTTCGTCCCCGGTTACCGCTTCAGCCTCGAGCATGACTCGGGAACGAAGTACCTGCTGACCGAGGTCCGGCACTCCGCGGTCCAGAATCCCAACTACGTCACCGGCGTTCTCGCTTCCGCACCGCACTCGAACACGTTCGTCGCGATCCCGGC
>JAEYWB010000864.1 GCA_023429275.1 Planctomycetota bacterium | reverse complement strand
CGGTCTCGAGCTCGACAACGAGTCGATCGAGATCCTCACCGGTCGCACCGAGATCCCGCAGGAAGCTGGCCTCCGGGACGACCTGCTCGTCCTCGATGTCCAGCAGGAGGGCAATGACGCTGCGGACAATGGTTGATTGTTCTGCGGTGAGCATCGCAGTCCTTGCCTCGGATGACGCCAGAGGAATCGTGCCGAGAGACACCGGCCAGAAAGAAGAGGTCGCGATGATGCTACCGCGAGCTGTCGGTCGCTTCCAATTCGAGCTGTCGCTCAATCAGGCTGGTTTTGCCACAGAGGACACAGAGAGCACTCTCATGCAGACGGTCTGGCTCCTCGAATCGGCTCTGTGTTCTCTGTGCCCTTGTATGTTGTCAGAACCTTCTTCGCAAGGTGTGATAGTACCCGCCGGGGGGCCGGCTGCGGAGCGGAGAGACTTCCAAACATCTCGTAGCGCAGCAGACGGCCCCCCGGCGGCCGCCGATAGATCGATCGTGCCCTGGTCCGAGACTCCCGAAGCCCCCGCTTCCACTCCCGAGACCGACACAGAGCTGGATCGTCGACGGCCTTCTTTCAGCAGCCCGAACAGCCGCCGGAACCCGAAGCGGAACTCAAATCCCGCACGGAGTTCGCATCCGCAAGACAGGGATCGCTGCATGAACTACGCACGCTTCGTCGGCATCGATGTCGCCAAGAATACCTTCGATGTCCATATCCTCCCCGCCGCCACGCGGCATTCCCTCGCCTCCGACTCGAAAGGCATTGCCAAGCTCCTCCTGATCCTCGGCTCTCCCCAGGACACCTTCGTCGTTCTCGAAGCCACCGGCGGATACCACAAGCGACTCGTCGCCGAACTCCTCCAGGCCGGGTACGACGTCGCTGTCGCCAACCCCAGACGCGTTCGTGACTACGCCAAGGCCCACAACATCCTCGCCAAGACCGACCGCATCGACGCTCACATCATCGCCCTCTTCGCCGAGCATTTTCGCAACCTTCGCCTCGAAAAACACTCTCCCAGACAGACCCACCTCGAAGAACTCGTCGGACGACGACGGCAACTCCTGGGACTACGCACCCAGGAGACCAACCGACTCGAGACCACAACCGCCAAACCGGTCCGGCAGTCCATCCAGCAGGTGGTCGACCAGCTCAACAAGCAGATCGACCGCATCGAGAAGGCCATCCTCGAACTCCTGGAGTCGGACGACGACTGGAAGCGGAAGACCGAGATCGTCCAGTCCGTCCCCGGGCTGGGAAAGGTGAGCAGCGCCACCCTCGTGGCGGAACTCCCGGAACTGGGCGAAATCAACCGACAACAGGCGTCCGCTCTGGTGGGAGTGGCACCGTTCAACGACGACAGCGGGAACCACCGCGGCAAGCGTTCGATCCGCGGAGGCCGCAAAGAACTCCGCTGCACGCTCTACATGGCGGCCCTGACGGCCCGCCGCCGCAACCCGATCATCAAGGCGTTCGCCGAACGCCTGGAGAAGGCCGGGAAACCGTACAAAGTCATCATGACCGCCTGCATGCGGAAACTGGTCGTGATCCTCAACACCCTCATCCGCAACAACACACTATGGCAACCCAAAATCCTCGCAGAAATCGCTTGACCAAAAACACAGCCGCTCTGTGGCAAGCCTCCGTCACGATCGATCAACGAACCTGTTTGGAGTTTTGAAATGGCTTCTAATCGAACGAACCCCAAATCCCAGTTGTGCCAAAATAGCTAGGTCGCCCGCTCTTCCTCGGTCGAGCCGACGGCTCGCTGGACGAGGAAGATCAGTTCCATGGGGTTGAGCGGCTTCGAGATCACCGCCGAGATCTGCAGGTCGCGACGCAGGGCCGTCTCGTCGAGATCGTTCCCCCGTTCCGCCATCAGGATCACCGGCAGGTCGCGGAAGCGGAAATCGGACCGCAGCTTGCGACAGAGCTCCTGTCCGTCCATGTAGGGCATCTCCGCGCTGCACAGCAGGGCCGCAGGGGATTCGATCTGCAGGGAGTCCCAGGCGTCGAGGCCGTCTTCGAACGTCACGACGTCATAGCCCGCCTTGCGCAGCCACAGGCTGACGACGCGGGTGACGTGGTCGTGATGGTCGCAGACAAGGACGCGCGGTTGCATCGGGGAATACCAGGGTCTCAATCAGCCGGATTCGCGGAGTGTCCCGCTATATCGACCCTAGGTCACGGACATGGCCCTCTCCCCTCGGTTCCCTGTAGAATCGACCGAAAGGAGAGGCAGCTGCCGGCAATCGGTACCGATTCTTCCGATTGTGCCGACCGACCGGACGTGGGGCCGAAGCCGGTCTGACACCTGTCGGAACCGTTTCCCTCACTCCCCTCGCCGGCGCGCCCCGCCAGTCTGCTCCATTCCCCTCAAGGGACTTATGCAACCGGACGACGAAGTCTGCCTCTGCTTTCACGTGACGCGGAGGAAGATCGAAAACTACATCCGCATCCATCGCCCTTCCCGTCCGAGCCAGCTGAGTCAGTGCGGAGGGGCCGGGACAGGCTGTGGATGGTGCGTTCCGTTCCTCCGGCGCTACTTCGAGAACGCACGGCCTCAGCCCGGACAGGCCGCACCCGCCGACATCACCAGCGAGCAGTATGCCAGCCAGCGGGCCGCCTACATTCAGCGCGGGAAGGTCCATGATGCGAATCCGGGGACATCGGCATCCCCTCCCCCCTCTTATGAGAGAGGAGATTCGGCGGCGGGAGACGCCCCTCCGCCGGACCTGCCCAGCCGATGACGAACCCCTCCGAGCCCGACTCGCCCCCGTCGACATTGCCTCAGTCTGCAATGCAGAGCGCGTCGGTCCGGGTCCGCTGGCGGAGCTGGGGGGTGTGGGGGGTCGTCATCCTCGCCGTCGCGGTCTTCTGGCCTCGGCGGCAGCGGATCCTGCTCTCGAACGGGTCGGTTCTCGAGGTGGTCCAGGTGACGGTCGGACCTCGGCATTCCTGTCCGGTTCCGATCACGACGGCGAGCATCAGGTCTGCCATCCAACGGCGCAGGTTCCGCTGGCAGCATTACGAGGTTTTTGCGGACGACAACACCGTCGGGCTCTGGTTCGAAAAGCAGAAGAAGGCGTGGAACGATTCCCTGTACCTCGTCGACAGACACGGATGGCGCTGGGCGCCGCTCAATCGATCACGGGAATCGCCAATTCTGTTCCCGTCCATCGATAACGGGTTCCCGGTCGATGTGGAGGTTGTCGCCGGCGGTTCGGTTTACGGACGCTCGCGTCTGGCGATTCCGGCCGGGGCGCCGTCGAGAGACGACTGGGAGCCTGACTCCTTTCCCGTCCGACAGACCAGCGGTCCTCTCAAGTTCGAGCTGACAGGGTTTGAACTGACGGTTCCAGACAAGATCCCCAGCGAAGCCTCCGTCCGGTTGAAGATGGAGATGACCTGGAACGACCACTCATTCCGCCCCGACTTTGTTTCACCCTCGCTGATCGACTCGCGCCGTCGCGAGGACGCACCCGATATCGCACCCGACGGATCGTTCACCACATACCTGTCTCCACACGACACGCTCTGGCAACTGCAGTTTCTCGTCGGCCGGGACCGGGGGCAGCCCCTCGACGCGGACGAGGAGATCACTTTTGAGCCGGACTGGGAGAGCCCCGAGGGGGTGCGGGTTTGGGACCAGACCGTCGCCGGAGTCGCCTGCCGCTTTGCCGTCTCCCGAAGTTCGGACAAGATCTCGGTCCCTTCCCTCCTTCCCGGAGCGAAGATTCCGTGGCGGGCCCTGGGGACCAAGGTCGTGGCCGAGCCGGATCATGGGACCGGTGCGTCGGTTCGGATCGACTTTCTCAACCTGGAGGGGAACGTCATCCATCGGGGGATCGTGCAGGAGCTGACCATCGCTGGCGATCGCCACCGAACCTCCCGGGCGTCCGGGGCCAATACCGGCGCGGTCGCTCTTCCGGATCGCTACCGGATCCGGGTCGGAATCGACGTCCCCCGCCCCGTCATGCTGAACCTCGACCCGCGGATTTCCCGGTAGGCGTTTGCCATCGGCCGGGAAATCAAGAACTGTCGAATCGACGGATCTCGACACGGGACTCCCTCTCTCCGACTGAACCGACTGACGCGGCCTCTCGCTGTCGCCTCCGCACGTTGACGTTGCCGCGGCCGCTTCCAACACTTTCGGCATGATCGCCACACGGTTTCACATCGACGGCATGCACTGCGCCGCGTGCGTCGCACGGGTCGAGAAGATCCTGGCTCAGGTTCCCGGCGTCGATTCGGCCCAGGTGAACCTGGCGACACGCGAAGGGCGCGTCGAGTCAGCCGTTGAGCTTCCGTCGCGGGCGATCCAGGAAGCGGTCGAGCGGGCCGGCTACGCGTATCGTCCGATGACGAGCGAGGTTCCAGAGGCGGGTGCTCAAAAGGTTGACGGTGGCGGTGTGGCCCGCGTCGCCGTCGCTGGCTTGCTCGGCGCGTTCATCGTCGTCGTCAGCATGGGGGGACTTTCGTTTCCCGGGGTCAATCCGCTCCTGGCGGTGCTGACGTTCGTCGTCGTTTTCGTCTGCGGCGGACCGATCCACGCCGGGGCGCTCCGTTCGCTCCGACGCCGAGCCGCGGACATGAACACGCTGGTCTCCCTCGGCTCGACGGTTGCCTTCGCCGCAGGAGCCGCCGGATTGCTTCTCCCGGGGCTGCACAGGTTGGGGCACGCCGGGATGCACTTCGAGGGGGCGGCGACCATCGTCGTCTTCGTCCTCCTCGGCCGGCTCCTCGAGGAG
>JAEYWB010000862.1 GCA_023429275.1 Planctomycetota bacterium | reverse complement strand
GGCGGCGCTGAAATTCGGCAGCCAGTGCATCGTGGTGAACATCGACCCGAAGCGGATCCAGCGGGATGGGCGCGAGGTCTGGGACGTCCATATCAACGGCGGCCGCAAGCCGACCGGTCTCGAAGCGGTCCCCTGGGCCAAGGAAGTCGAGAAGCTCGGCGCCGGCGAGATCGTCCTGACCTGCATGGACGCCGACGGAACGAAGGACGGGTACGACCTCGAAATCACGCGGGCCGTGGCGGAGGCGGTCGAGATCCCCGTCGTGGCGAGCGGCGGAGCGGGTTCGCCGCAGCACCTGTTCGAGGCGGTGACGGAAGGGAAGGCGAGCGCGGCCCTCGCGGCCAGCATTTTTCATTACGGCGAGTACACGATCGGCCAGACGAAGGCGTATTTGAAGGAGCGGGGCGTTCCGGTGCGGGTCACCTAGTCCTTTGGCACAGCCAGGATTTGGGGTTCGTTCGATTAGCCGGAACGCGCTCGCGTCCGGTTCGAACCGGGGGCTAGCGCCCGCCGGCTAATGGACACAACCCAAAATCCTTGGTGTGACAAAGCACCAGGACGATTCGCGGATTCAGGAGCCCTGGGCAGATTTCTCCAGTCGGGAAGTAAGATCCGGCGAGGTCAGTGCGTCTCAGACGTGTGGGCAGGCCGAGTGGCCAGCCTTTCAGCGGCATCCTGCCGGTCCGTCATGAGGAGTCCTGACCATGTCCAACGTCGTTTCCGCCCCTGTTTCGAACGTCGCTCACCAGTCCGCCGTTGCGAAGTCGTGGAACTTTGAATCGATCGCCTTCCGGATCGAATCCGTCGGCCGCCTTGCGATCCCCTACAGCCTCGTCGGCGGGCTCGTCTACATCGGCGGCCTGAAGTTCACGGCGTATGCGGCCGAGGGAATCAGCGGCCTCGTCCGGAACAGTCCGCTGATGGCCTGGACGTACTCGATGCTCAGCGTCCGGGAGCTGTCGGCGGTCCTCGGGGTCTCGGAGCTGGCGATCGCTGCCCTGATCGCTCTGCGCCCCTGGTCGGCGAAGGCCTCCGCCCTCGGCGGACTGCTCGCGGTCGGCATGTTCCTGACGACGCTCAGTTTCCTGTTCTCGACGCCGGGAGTCATTGAAGCGTCGGTCGGGTTTCCGGCCCTCTCCGGGATGCCGGGGCAGTTCCTGCTGAAAGACGTCGTGCTGCTCGGGGCCGCCCTCTGGACGCTTGGCGACTCCCTGAAGGCGATTGCGGCCGGTCGATAACGCCGGTGGAAATTCGTCGCAGCAGACTGTCACGCCCGGATAACGCCTGCGATAGACAACCGCCCGTCCCTTGAGAGAAGCTGCGGTGAGCAGTGCATTCGTGATGCGGCCACCCTGGCGGGAAATGCTCGCCGGAATCAGAAGCACCAGAGGGGAGCGAGTGACTCCGGAATCGTCAGACATCGACGATTGGACGAATCGCCTGAGAGCCGGCGGGCCGGAGCGCGATCGCGCGATCGCGGACCTGACCCGCCTCTTGATCCGCGGCCTGACGAAGTCGCTCTCCCATCGATACGGCGGGGGGCTGCAGGTGGAGGATGTCGCCCAGGAAGCGGTCCTCAGGATCCTGGCGTCGCTCGACCAGTTCGCCGCCCGCAGCCGGTTCACGACGTGGGCGATGACCATCGCGACCCGGATCGGCATCAGCGAACTTCGTCGAAGTTACTACCGGTCGGTGTCGCTGGACCTGTCCACCCGGGAAGGCCCGCTCGAAATGGAGATTCCTGTTACCTCGGCAGGGCCTCCCGACGGCGACTCCGATCGACTCCGGATGCTGGAAACGCTGAAGGGACTGATCGACACGGTCCTGACCGAGAAGCAGCGGGTGGCGACGCAGGGACTGCTGGACGGACTGCCGATCGAGGAGATCGCGAGGCGGATGGGGAGCAATCGCAACGCGGTGTATAAACTGGTTCACGACGCGCGGACGCGGCTGCGGGACGGCTTCGAGAAAGCCGGGATCTCGGCGGGCGACGTGCACGCCGTTTTCGCGTGAGGAGATCTGTCATGTCCCTTTCTGATGAACAGGTCTCCGAACTGGTCAAGCTGGCGGCGACCGCCGAGGCGGACTCGCTCGACTGCGACGGCTGCTTCTCGCATCTCGCCGAGTTCGCGGAGCTGCAGCTGGCTCACAAGGAGATCCCGGATGCTCTCAAGGCGGTGGAGGCCCATCTCCGCCAGTGCCAGTGCTGCCAGGCGGAGTTCGAAGCGTTGATAGAGGCCCTGCGAAGCCTGGAAGATGAGTGACGCGCTCAGGCGGCACTCATCTTGCCCGATGCCGTTAACCTCCCCGTCCCGTGAGTGTCGTGAAGCTCAGTCCCGTGAGGGACGGAAGGAAATAGCCCCCCGTGCAAACGGGGGGGAAGTATCGCCATTCACCGTTGGCGAGTCCCGCCAGGGACGAAAGAGCGATTACGTCGTAGATCGACGACGGCGGCCGGTCCGTCCGAGCGGATTCTTTCGTCCCTTGCGGGACTGCTCATGTGGCATGCGTCGTAATTCCCCCGTTGCCACGGGGAGCTATTTCCTTCCGTCCCTGACGGGACTGAAAGAGCGCACTGCGGCATGACACTGGCTCTTCGCTGGTAGAGCGGCGACCGTCGATTTGGCGCTCGCTACCCGCCGGGGGATTTCCGTACAGTAGCAATCCGTTTCGTGCGACAAGTCCTTCGGGAATGTGCCCTGTGTCGTCCGCCCAGTTCAGCTCGCTGCTTCCCAATGACGTCCTCGGCCGTGTCGAGCGGATGCGGGTGACGCCGCTGCGCCGAAAGACGAACCGGACCCACGGCGAGCACCTCTCCGGCAAGGGAGGGACGAGCATCGAGTTCTCGGATTACCGCGACTACGCCCCCGGCGACGACCTGCGGTACGTCGACTGGAACATCTTTTCGCGGCTCAACCAGCCGTACCTCAAGCTGTACGCCCATGAGGAGGAGATGCACATCCCGATCCTTCTCGACGCATCGACGTCGATGGGATACGAGGGGAAATTCCAGCTCGCCCGGCAGGTCGCTGCGTCACTCGGGATCATGGGGCTCTACGGCGTCGAGAAAGTGAGCGTCTACTCCTGCTCGGACCGTCAGAAGGCGCCGCTCGTTCTGAAACCCTGCTCGGGGCGGGCGGCGGGGAAACGCTTCCTGCAGTTCCTCGAGAAGCTCGAGCCGGGCGGCGCGTTTCCGATTGAGGAAGCGGTCGAGCAGATGCTTTCTCACCACCGTGGACGCGGGGTGGCGTTCATCATCTCCGACTTCCTGACGTTTGGAGATATGACGCGGTCACTGAATCTCCTGCACGGAGCGGGGCTCGAGATCGACCTGATCCAGATCCTCGGACCGGCTGAGCTCAATCCCGAACTGGCGGGGGATTTCCGGTTCATCGATTCCGAGACGAACCAGACCCTCGACATCTCGTCAATCGGCGAACTCCTGGGGATCTATCACGAGCACCGTCAGGCACTCGAAGATCACCTCGCGGCCGAGAGCCGCCGCCGGAACGGCCGGTTCCTGACCCTCTCGAGCGCGACCGACATCAAGACGGCGCTCTTCGAGCGGTTCGTCCGCAACGGGTGGGTGAGGTAAGAGAGTTGTCAGTCGTCAGTTTTCAGTCATCAGTCAGGAGAGGCGACGCTGAACATCCTCGTCTGAACTGACGACTGAGAACTGAAAACTTCCTCACTCTTTACATGAACGCCCGGCTGAGGATCTCCGCCTGTTCGTCCCGGTGCATGCGGGTCGAGCCGACCGCGGGGCTCGGCGACGGCGACCGTGAGACGTAGAAGAACGGGAACCGCTTCAGCAGCTTCTCTCCGAACATGATCCGGAGGAACCGCCACGCTCCCATGTTCTCGGGCTCGTCCTGCACCCAGATGGCGGAGATGCCATCCTTGTAGGGGGCCAGCGCCTGCTGGAGGGCCGCTTCCGGCAGAGGATAGAATTCTTCGATCCGGATGATGGCAACGTCGGTCCGCTGGGCCTTCGTCCGCTGCTCGACGAGGTCGTAGTAGACCCGGCCCGAGCAGAGAAGGATTCGCTTGACCTCGCTGGCGGTCACTTCCGCCACGGGATCGCCGATGACCGTCTGGAATGACCCGGTCGAGAACTCTTCGATCGGCGAGACGCAGGCCGGCAGCCGCAGCAGGCTCTTGGGAGTCATGACGACGAGCGGCTTCTTCCACTTCCGCTTCACCTGGCGGCGGAGCAGGTGGAAGTACTGCGACGGCGTCGAGGGCTGGCAGATCTGCATGTTGTCGTCGGCAGCGGCTGCGAGGAACCGCTCGAGGCGGGCGCTCGAGTGCTCGGGCCCCTGGCCTTCATAGCCGTGCGGCAGGAGCATCACGAGGCCGCTGAGGCGGTCCCACTTGTCTTCCCCACTGCAGATGAACTGGTCGATGATGACCTGGGCCGCGTTCACGAAGTCGCCGAACTGGGCTTCCCAGATCGTGAGCCCTTCCGGCATGTCGAGGCTGTATCCGTACTCGAAGCCGAGCAC
>JAEYWB010000835.1 GCA_023429275.1 Planctomycetota bacterium | reverse complement strand
GTCTCGGCCGCCATCGCGACCGCGGCCGCGTGCAAGGCGAAGAAGGAAGAGCTGTCGCTGGCGGTTGGCCTGTCGCTCGCCTTCACCGTGATAATGATGGTAGTCATGCCGGGGATTATCAAAGCGGTCGGCATGAACGAAGTCCTGGCGCGGGCGTGGCTCGGAGGAACGATCGACTCGACGGGGGCGGTCGCCGCCGCCGGAGCGGTCGTCGGGCCGAAGGCGCTCGAGGTCGCCGCGACGGTCAAGATGATCCAGAACATCCTCATCGGCGTCGTGGCCTTCGGCGTCGCGATGTACTGGGTGACCTGTGTCGAGCGCGATCCTGCGGCCCCGCGTCCGAGTGTCGCCGAGATCTGGCGGCGGTTCCCCCGATTCGTGATCGGCTTCGTCGCGGCGTCGGCCATCTTCTCGCTGATCAACGGCGTCGTGGCCGGCGGGCCGGAGCTGGTTGACGCCATGATCGACGGTTCGACCAAGACGCTTCGGGAATGGCTCTTCTGCCTCGCGTTCGTCAGCATCGGCCTCGAGACGAACTTCCGCGAGCTCGCACCGTACTTCCGCGGCGGCAAGCCGCTGACGCTCTACGTCTGCGGACAGGCCCTCAACCTGGCTCTCTCCCTGCTGGTCTCCTGGCTGATGTTCAACGTGATCTTCGCGAGTACGGTTCCGTGACGCCGATCCCTCCGACACTCGATCGACGCCGGGGGCTGATTCGCCTCGCGGGTGTCTGCGCGATCGCGGCGGTCATCTGGCTGCTCGTGCTGCCACGTCTCGCGATGCATCCACCGGTCTCAGCCCGGCTGCGGTGGCTCGACGAGCAGCGTGTCGACCCGAGTGCGATGTATTACACCGAGGTCGAGGCCCTGAAGCCGGTGCTCAAGCGGCTGAACGAGCGGGGGCGGGCCAGGACTTCCGCGTCCGAGTGACAGAGCAGTCATGAAACGACGGCGACGAACCGGTCGCACTCCAGGTCCCGTCCATCGCGGGAAGACGCGAGTCGACCAGGTGTCGAAGAAGCGGCTGCGATCGGTGCGTGGCCGAGTCGCATGAACCGACATCGCCACGCGACCATCGCCGGCAATCAGTCCCTCACCGATCGGATCGTCATGCTGGACATCAAAACCGCGGTTATCACAGGCGCCACCAGAGGCCTCGGACGGGCGATGACTGACCGCTTTATTGAGGCTGGCTGGCGCGTCGCGGGATGCGGGCGATCGGCCGATGGCGTTGCGGCGCTCTCGAAGCGTTACCCCGCTCCGCACCGGTTCGATGTCGTCGACGTCACGGACGATCCGGCCGTTGCCGCGTGGGCGAAGCGACTTGCCGAGGCGGGGCTCATGCCGGATCTGCTTCTCAACAACGCTGCGGTGATGAACCAGACCGCCCCGCTGTGGGCTATCGAGCCCGAAGACTTCCACCGGACGATCGACGTCAACATCAACGGCGTCTACCACGTGCTGCGGCATGTTGTCCCGCTCATGATCGATGCCGGACGGGGCGTCATCGTCAACTTCTCGTCGGGCTGGGGAAGGTCGACCGCCCCCGAGGTCGCCCCCTACTGCGCGACGAAGTACGCCATTGAGGGGTTGACTCAGGCGATGGCGGCGGAGCTGCCGAAGGGGCTTGCCGCAGTCGCCCTCAATCCGGGGATTATCGACACCGACATGCTCCGCAGTTGCTGGAGCGACGGTGCGGGCAACTATCCCTCGCCGGACGAATGGAGCCGGACGGCCGTTCCGTTCCTGATGCGGCTGGATGCGCGACACAACGGGCGGTCGATGGATGTCGGGGGAAGGCTGTAGGCTGAGGGCTGTGGGCTGTGGGGCGGTGAACCTGCCGGCGCGGTACAGTGTCCTGAGCAGGACTCATTTCAAGGACGGCGTCGTGAACAAGAAACAGCTGATGAAGCTCGGGCTCCCCGAAACCTGTGTCCCCGCTGCGATTACGGGGATCCAGAACGCCGTCCTTGCCGGGGTCTGCAAGGGGAAACAGGCCGACAAGATCATTGCCCGCGTGATGGCGTCACCTGACGAGTTTGCGAACGATCCGCACTTCGGGCCGCTTGTCGCCGCTCTCAAGGAGGACGCCGAGGAACCGCCGCGCCGCGATCCCGTCCCCTACCGTACCTGGGGGACAGAGTTCATCGACGAAGGGGCCCATCACCAGATGCAGCAGGCCTGCACCCTGCCCGATGCGGTCGGCGGGGCGCTCATGCCTGATGCCCACATCGGCTACGGGCTGCCGATCGGTGGGGTCCTCGCTCTCGACAGGGCCGTCTGTCCCTATGCCGTTGGCGTTGATATCGCCTGCCGCATGAAACTGTCGATTCTCGACCTCCCGGTCTCCACGCTCTCCGACGAGAAGCGGTCGCGCGGTCTCGACAGGGCTCTCGAAGAGGGGACGCGATTCGGCGCAGGTGTCGGCTGGGACCGGCCGCAAAGCCATCCCGTGATGGACGAGGACTGGTCGGTCACACGCGTCACCCGCGAGAGCCGCGACAAGGCGTGGAAGCAGCTCGGCACGTCCGGATCCGGCAATCACTTCGTCGAGTGGGGTCTGCTGACGCTTCCCGCTCCGGAACTCGGGTTAGAACCGGGCGAGTACGTCGCCCTCTTGAGCCATAGCGGCAGCCGGGGCGCGGGCCACTCGGTCTGCTCGGTCTACAGCGGCATCGCCCGTTCGCGGCTCCCACGAAAGTTCGAGGACCTTGGCTACCTCGCCTGGCTCGACATGGACTCCGAGGAAGGCCAGGAGTACTGGGCGGCGATGAACCTCATGGGGGACTACGCCGCGGCGAACCACGACGTCATCCACCGCAACGTCTCAAAGCTGGCCGGAGGCAAGATCCTCGCGGGGGTCGAGAACCACCACAACTTCGCCTGGAAGGAGACTCACGGCGGCCGCGAGGTGATCGTCCACCGCAAGGGAGCGACTCCGGCGGGCGAGGGGGTCCTTGGCGTCATCCCGGGCTCGATGGCGACGCCCGCTTATGTTGTTCGCGGCAAGGGGAACGCGGAATCGTTCCATTCCGCCTCACACGGCGCCGGGCGGCAGATGTCCCGTTCGAAGGCCAAGGAGAAGTTCACCTTCCGCGCGGTACAGAAGGATCTGGAAAAGAAGGGAGTCCGAATCCTCTCGGCCGGGGCGGACGAGGTTCCCGGTGTCTACAAGGACATCGAGGGGGTCATGCGCGAGCAGACCGACCTCGTCGAGACGATCGCCCGGTTCGATCCGAAGATCGTCAAGATGTGCGGCGACGGGAGCAAGGCGGAGGACTGAGCACTCACCGGTCGGGCAGTGCGGGGAGGAGAGGTTAGAGGTGAGAGCTTAGAGGTTAGAGATGAAGAGGAGGAGAGGGTCGCGTTGAGGAGCAGAGACACCGGATGTCTGCTTCTCTCTAACCTCTAAGCTCTCACCTCTAACCTTCTGATCCCGCTACTCCTCACGCTCCTCATTTCTCGGCCGAAACCTCGTACAGCGACTGCGTCCGGAGAACCGCGAAGTTGTTCGGGAACGTGTGGAACGCATGGACAAGCAGCGATTCGGGCTGCGATTCGATCTTGATCAGCGACAGCGGGGCGGGACGGAGACGCTGGGCCGAGGGGAACTCATGTGCGAGCCACGCGTTCCGCAGATCGGCTTCGAGTTCCTGGTGGAGCTCGGTGAAGACCGGCGCGTCGACGGCGTCGACGTGCGAGCTGAAGTGAAGACGGAGATCCCCGGGGAACTCGACTGTCGATTCCCGTCCGGACTGGATCGGGAAGGCGACGCGCTGGCCGCGCGTCGGGAGCTCTTCCCCGGTG
>JAEYWB010000811.1 GCA_023429275.1 Planctomycetota bacterium | reverse complement strand
AGGCGATCGAAGGCCGGCCCGACTATTACACGGATCCCAAGGATCGCGGTACGGCGATCGCCCGGCTTTCGGACATCCTTCGGATCGCCGGCGACTTCGAGGGAGCGATCCGCTGGAACCGGATCGGCTTCGAAGAGAGCCAGGGGACAGAGTCCGCGGTCGTCGCCGGCGTCCAGTGGAAGATCCGCGAGGTGATCATCCGCGGACACGACCGGGACGATCCGGAGCTGCATCGCCTGCTCATCGAGCTGTGGGAAGTCTACGGCCCGAAGCTTCCGCGGCTCCGCGCGCTGCTCGAGAACATGGTCAAGGAGGCGGGAATCGATCCCCCCTGGGAAACAGCGATCGTCACGGCCGGCTCCCTCCCCGCAGGAGGAGTCTGGTCTCCGGACGCACCCGCCGCGACGGCCACCGGCGCGGGCTCGAAGCTCTGGATTCCTGAGTAGCGGCGGAGGCTAGAGGTTAGAGACGAGAGGTTAGAGAGAGGACACTCCAAGGTCTTTCTCTAACCTCTAAGCTCTCACCTCTCACCCTACGGAGCCTGCATCGCCGCATAGCTTCCGGCGAGGGGAAGGTCGATCACGTGAGTGATCGTCTCCGTCACCGGTTCGACGATGCCGATGGCCGTGCGCTCCCCGGGCTGCCTTCTGCGGCGCGGGGGGCGAAAGCCGATCGTGACTTCGACCGCGTTCGGAAGGCGGCCCTGCGAAGCGGTGTCCCAGCTGGTCATCCAGCCCGCTCCGTCGAAATAACGGAACTGCAGCAGCACGACCTCCCGGGCGATGACCCGGGCGGCATCGGCGAGAGTCTGCTCGTCCGACTGGATGTCCGCGTGCTCGATTGCGAGCCGGTCCCCCTCGAGCCGGGCCAGGCCGATCGGATGGCCGTCGCTCTCTTTCTCCATCGTCTCGGAGAGGACTCGCTCCCCGACGAGCCCTGCCATCCCGCCGCCGCCGCGGCTCGCCAGGAAGTAACTGACCGACAAGAGGTCGCTCGTCCGGCTGGCGACGGAGCTCGCCCCGGTCGCCACGAAGTAGTTCAGCCCTCGCTCGGGCCGCGAGACATGCAGGACCAGGGTCGTGGCGTCACCGACGAGGCCGAGGTTCGGGCTCGTGGCCCCCATGCTTGGAGCAGTCCCGGTGGTGCCCGTCTCCTTGCCTGCGATGGTGGTCGAAGTGCCTGATGTGCCAGAAGTTCCTGCCCCCGGCGAGGTTCCGGTGCCGTTCTGGCTGGTCGTCCCGGTTCCCGTTCCGGTTCCTCCAGTTCCCGTCCCTGTGCCGTCCGTCCCGGTCCCCGAGGTGCTCGACGTCGAAGACGCGGAGTTTCCTCCCGCCGCCGTTTCATCCGCGGCGGCTTCGTCGGTCGCTGTCTGTTCAGGGGGCCGGTAGACGAGTGAACGGAGATCGTTCGACATCTGTCGCAGGACCGCCCTGGCAATCTGGGCCTGATCGATCGGTCGCTGCGCGGTGGTCGCAATGCGGGAGTACAGCAGGAAAGCGCCGTACACCGCCGCGAGCAGGATGGCGCTGATGGCGAGGGCCGCGACGACTTCAATGAGCGTGAAGCCGGCCCTGCCGGGAGCGGGCCCGGTACGGCCGACTGCACTCTGGCGACGAAAGCTCACGGGACGATCCCCTCCAGCAGCGACGAGGAGCCGGACGATCCGGAGGTGCTGAGGAAGACGTCGGGGTTTCGAACGTATCGGGTGAGCGTGAAGGCGTACGTCTGCCGGCTTCCCGCCATGTGCGCGACCTGCATGTCGAGCCGCAGAAGGTCCGGATGGAGATCCCCCGCCGTGACGGCCAGGTTCCACTGCCAGACCGGATTATCCTCGAACGTGCCGGAGGCGGCCTGCATCGGCAGCACTCCCGCGAGGACGGAGTTCAACTGCCCTTCGGCCCGCAGGACCGCTTCGCTCTCCCACTGGACCTCCGTGGCGACGCTCATCCCCTGGCTGGCAATCTGCGAGAGGGCAGCGAGCGCCCCGAGGAAGATCGCCAGCGAGATCAGGACCTCGAGAAGCGAGAGACCCCGACGGAACGAGCCGGCGCGAGGACGAGTGAGGTGGAGCGGGGGGCGTCTCATTGCCTGCGGGCGACCTCCCCGGTGTAGACAACGCCCGTCAGGCCGCGGACGGAAACGTTCATCGTCAGCTTGTTCTCGTTCTCGACTTCCAGCGAGACGTCGTCCGCAGTTCCGTCCGGATAGAACCGGACCGCGGTCGACCAGGTGACGTCATTCAGGCCGAAGCTGCTCGTCTCCAGGAGCGCCAGAACGTCCATCGAGAGCCGCTCGACGACGATCTGGCCCGGCTGAGTGGTGAAGGCCTTCGGAACCGCAAAGAAGCACGATTCGTCGAGCTGGCCGGACCCGGTCGGCGTCTTGACCTTTTTGCCTGAAGGGGAAGCCTGAGCGACACCGGCCGCGGCGGATGTCTCGGGGAGCTCCTGAGGGAGAACGATGTACCGTCTTCCCCCCGGCTCGTAGCGGAACTGATAGACCAGCCCGGTCTCAATCGCCTTGGCCCGCGCGCCGCCGACGACCTGCCGCAGATGGCGAACCGACTCCCGCAGCCGCGTCTCGACCAGGTATCGCTCGACCGATGGCTGACTCATTCCGTCGAGGATCGCCAGGATCGCGAGGACGAGCAGCAGTTCGAGGAGCGTGAAGGCCCGATGCGCATCGTCCGCCGTGCGTTTGTGCCGAAGCGGGACGGAACGTGAGCAAAGCATGATCGATCCGGCTCGGCCTCGCCCGTGACGCCTCAGGCCGCCTCGTGCCGCGGGCGCACTG
>JAEYWB010000788.1 GCA_023429275.1 Planctomycetota bacterium | reverse complement strand
CTGCCCGACAAGCCGATACGACACGCCTCGCCCAACTCGCCGGCTGAAATTTGCGCAGCTGGACAAGACTCGGACGGTTAGTCATACAGAGGACTCAGAGGGGACTGTGTGGCAAATCGCTGTCGCGACCGAACAACAGACAGACTTGGCGTTCTGAAATGGCTTATTTGCTCCCCCCGCGAAGGCGGTGGCTTTGGATATGCGAGCGCAGTTCACCACTCGCGTCGCGGACTCGACCCGCCTTCAGGGCGTCGATAATCGTTTGGTGGCTGTCGATTCCGTGCGACCACTCCGCCTTATTGACACTCTCACGGAAGCGGCGGAAGAAAACTGCCAGCAGGTCGGAAAAGGCCATGAGCGGCGTGAGGCCGCTGCCGCGGATCAGCTCGTGGTGAAACGCGATATCGAGTTCGCACCAGCGGGCGAGGCTGCGGGCACTACGGAGGTCGGCGTTGATTGCATTGAGGGTCTCATAGAGCGACGTGTTATTCCGCATCCGATCTGCAACATGCGGGAGCACCCCCGTCTCGATCAGAACCCGCGTATCGATCAGGACCTCGGGGGAAACGTCCTGCAGCGCGGGGTGGAATCCGAGGTACTCGGTCACCCGCTCCATGTTGACCTGGCCGACGGTCAGTCCGCGTCCCGGAGTCGCCTCGAGAATCCCCAGGAATCCGAGCGACTTCGTCGCCTCCCGGAGACTCAGCCGGCTGACGCCGAACCGGGTGGCGAGCTCCGACTCGGTCGGCAAGCGGTCCCCCGGCTTGAGGTCGCGTTCGACGATGAACGCCTTGAGTCGGTCGGCCACGAGATCGCGGAGCTTGGTGCGCGGGACGGAGTCGAGCATGACGTGACTCACGGGCAAAATTGACGAATGTGGCGGGGTGCGTTGTTGAGCACAGCGGGGGCTGGTTAGATTATCAGACAATCTTTGGTTCGGCCAATCGCCTGATGCCCTCTCGGGAGCTCGCCGCACGATGAAGATTGTTGTTACGGACTATTCGTTTCCGGACCTCGACGTCGAAGAAACGATCCTGAAGGACTCCGGCCATGCGCTCACCGCCCGGAAAGAGAAGGGGTCTCCGGCAGAGCTGGCGGAGCTCGTCGCGGATGCGGATGCGGTCATCACGCAGTTCGCCCCGGTGAATGCCCAGGTGATCGCCGCGATGCAGCGGGCGAAGGTGATCGTCCGGTACGGGATCGGGGTCGACAACGTCGATCTCGAGGCAGCCCGGGCCCGCGGAATCCCGGTCTGCAACGTACCGGATTACTGCATCGACGAGGTGGCCGACCACACCCTCGCCTTCATCCTGGCGACGACCCGCCAGGTCGTTCCGAATTGTGTCCGTGTCCGAAGCGGGGCCTGGGGATTGGCGACGCCGCTCAATGGAATGCAGGCGCTTCGCCACCTGACGGTCGGGGTGGTCGGCTTCGGCCGGATCGGCCGCGAAGTCGCAGCGCGGCTCAAGGCCTTCAAGTGCCGTGTCCTCGTTCATGATCCCGTCGTCTCTGCGTCGGCAATCGAGCAAGCGGGATGCGAGCCCACGGCGCTGGCGAATCTCTTTCACGATGCGGACATCCTGACACTCCATTGCCCCTCGACCGCCCAGACACGCGACATGGTGAACGCAGAATCGCTCGCCACGATGAAACAGGGGGCGATCCTGATCAATGTCGCCCGCGGGGACCTTGTCGATTCCGCAGCGCTGGTTGCCGCTCTCGAGAGCGGGCAGCTCTCCGCGGCGGCGCTCGACGTCTTCGCGCCGGAGCCGATCCCGGCGGGCCATCCGATCCTCAAGCGGGACAACGTGATCGTCGCTTCGCACATTGCCTCCTGCAGCGTTCCCGCCGTCCGCAAGCTGCGGGAATCCGCAGCGGAACTGGCCGCCATGGCCCTCCGCGGCGATCCGTTGCCGAACGTCGTCAACGGGGTCGGACGGTAGCCCGTTCCGCTCTGGCGAATGGAGCGTCTCGGCCACCTGATCGCTCCCTGCCCCCGAAGATCTGACAACGCGACCGCTCTCCGGACTCCGTGATGCCCGTCTCGATCGAATCCCTCACAAACTTCTGCCTCGCGGCCCTGGCCCGGGTCGGTCTCTCGCCCGAGGACGCCGCCACGACCGCGGATGCTCTCGTGACGACGGATGCCATGGGGGTCTTCACCCACGGCACGAAGCTCCTCGGGGGATATCTCAACAAGCTCAAGGGGGGCGGGTATCGCGCTGCGGCTATTCCACGGATCGAGCGGGAAGGAGCCGGATGGGCGCTCGTCGACGGCGAATCGGCGCTGGGGCAGGTTGGCAGCACGTTCGCCATGCGGACGGCGATCGCGAAGGCCCGGCAGGTCGGGATCGCCTACGTCGGCCTCCGGAACACCGGCCACATTGGCGCGGCGGGATACTACGCGGCCCTCGCAGCGCGGGAAGGGCTGATCGGGATGGTGACCGGCAACGATATTCCGAGCGTGGCCGCTCCCGGCTCCCGCGGGGCGGTTCTTGGGAGCAATCCGATCGCGTACGGCGTTCCGCTCGGTCATGGCGATCCGATCCTGCTCGACATGGCGACCGCCGCGGTGGCCGGCGGCAAGGTCTACGCGGCGCATCAGCGGGGCGAGCCGCTCCCCCCGACGTGGCTGATCGGTTCCGACGGACTCCCGACGGTCGATGGAAGCCTCTATCCGCAGCAGGCGTCCCTCGCCCCGATGGCGGGACACAAGGGGTACGGCTTCGGACTGTGGTGCGAAATCCTTTCCGCCATCCTGCCGGGGGGGAACATGACCTGGCAGGTCGGAAGCTGGATGTTCGACGACACCTCCCGCCCCTCGTGGCACAACGCGTCGTTCATCGCGATCGACATCGCCTCGATGGTCCCCCCCGACCAGTTCGAGAAGCGACTGCGGACCTTGGTCGACGAGATTCATGGTTCGGCGACCGCCGTCGGCGTCGAACGGGTCCTGCTGCCGGGAGAGCGGGAGTGGGCTCTGCACCGCCGTGCCCAGATCGAAGGGATCGCCCTTCCGGCGGATGTCCTCGCGAAACTGCAAGGGGTCGCCGAGGCGTTCGAGCTGGAGATGCCGTCCCCCGTTTGAAGTCGTGTCACGGAATCCGTCCTGAACCCATCCCCGCGCCGGGAGACTTGAGTCATGTCCAACGTTCTCAAGACTGTCCTTCTGATGGCTTCGCTGACGGCGATTCTGCTCGCCGGCCCCGAACCCGGCGGATCGCGAGCGTGTGCTGCCGACCCCTCGTCCCGGTTCGTCGATCATTCGCTTCTTGTCGCGCCGACGTTCCCCTGCACCTGGCCCTCTGCTCCGTTCCCCCGGTTCCAGATCACACGTCAGCGCGTCATCGGTCCCGACTCCCCCTACAACATCGACGTGCTGCTGATCGATGGGAACACCGGGACGCAACTCGACGTCCCTCCCCATTCGGTCGCCCGCCCCGATCTCAAGCGAGAGAAGTCGGGCCCCCTGGGGCTTGCCTACACCGATCGGATCGAACCCTGGCAATTCGGCGGTGAGGCGTGTGTCGTCGATGTCCGGGATCTGCTCGACAAGGCCCCGAAAGGGGTCAGCCCGCTGGTGACTCCCGAGCATGTCGATCGGTTCGAAAAGCAGTACCGCCGCGTCGGCTTCGGCGACGTCGTGCTGTTTCGAAGCGACTACTCCGACACGTACTACCGGCCGTTCCCCGAAGGGAGCCGGTTCCTCGCGGATGTGCTCGATCGGAAAGCCCCGGGGTTTCCGGATCCCGATCCCGCCTGCATGGAACTGCTCGGGAGCCGGGGCGTTCTCGCGCTGGGGACCGACAGCGCCAGCATGGGGCCGCTGCCGGACCTCGCCGAGCCAACGCACTATGCCGGGCTCAAATACGGAATGATCTGGACCGAAAGCGCGACCAATCTCGGCGCGATTCCGCCGACCGGGGCCTTCTACTGCCTGCTCAGTCCCAAGCACCAGGGAGCCCCCTACGCTGAAGGCCGGGCCTTCTCGATCGTCGGAGGGGACCTGCCGAAGCGACTGATCGCTGCGGCCAGGGCCAAGCGGGTGATCGATCTCTCGCCAACGCTCGCTCCCAACTTGCCAGTGACTTCACCCGGAATCGGCACAGGGCAACACCGGCAGGTCTACCTGAAGGTCGACTTCCTGTACTCGGAGTACCTCGACCTGTGGCACCACACCCATCTGATGGACGCGATGGCGGGGACACACCTCGTTCCGCCAGCCTTCGCCTTGCCGATGGAAGGGGAACAGCCGACGTACTCTCCGGAGGTTCGTGGCTGGCTGAGTGACTACGAAAAGTCCTACGGCCCCCGCGGGACCAGTTCGCTGACGGCGGACCGGGTTCCGCTTGAATGGACGTGTGGGCCGGCCCGCGTCGTCGATGTTCGTTCCCTTGTCGGAACGACGGATCGCAAGACGTGGCCCGCCTCACCCGAGGTCACGGTGGCGACCTTGAAGGCCGACGAGAAGATGCATGGAGACCTGAGGCCAGGTGAAGTCGTCATCCTGCTGACCGGGCATCTTGACCGGACGTTCAAGCCGCAGCCGAACGATGCCGGAGTCTGGAGCGATCCACTGACCGGCAAGGCGGAAGGCTGGCCGGCTCTCGGGCCAGACGCCGTCCTGTATCTCAAGGAAAAGGGAATCCGCTGCATCGCGACGGATGCTCCCGACCTCGGGGGAGTGGATTCCCGGCGGGCACTGATGACCTACTGGGCGCTCGGCAGCCGCGAGATGGTCGGCGTCGAGTTTTTGCAGAACGTCGGGAAGGTGACCGCCGGCGGGTACTTCCTGTTTGCCCCACTCAAGATCCACAACTGCCATGGCGGACCGGGGCGGGCGATCGTCCTGGAGGGGGTTCCGATGGACTGACGCCCCTTGTCGAGTTTGGGTTCGGATTGCTGCGCGCCTCAGTCACCGAAACGAACGTTCCATGAAAACCACCTCGTCGGCCATCCCCCCGTGGGAGATTGCCGAACTTCCCGAACCCAAGCCGCTCTCCTGGCGGAACTGGGCGAGTTTCATTGGCCCCGGCATCGTCATGATGGGGATCCAGATCGGAGGGGGGGAATGGCTGCTGGGGCCGACCGTGACCGCCCGCTTCGGTGGCGGGCTGATGTGGATCGCCACGATCGCGATCATCCTCCAGGTCTTCTACAACCTCGAATGCGGACGATACGCCCTCTACTGCGGGGAGCCGGTCTTCACCGGGTTCATGCGAGTCCGCCCCGGACCGATGTTCTGGGTTGGCGTCATGCTGATGCTCAACCTGTCGGCGCTGGTTCCGGGACTTTCGACGCACGGCGCAGCGCTGATTGCCTCGCTGATCCTCGATCGTCCGCCGACGTTGGCCGACCGGGGCCTCGTGACTGTCCTGGCCTATGTCTGCCTGCTGGGAGTGACGCTCCCCATCTTCCTGGGAGGCAAGGTCTACAACATGCTTCAGGCGGTGATGACCGCCAAGGTCGTGATCGTCCTCGCCTTCTGCCTGACGATCGGCGTGACCTGCGTCAGCCCGGCGAACTGGTGGAACGTGTTCAGCGGCTTCGTGAAATTTGGCAACGTCCCGATCAGCGACGGCCAGGGGGGCGAAGTCGTGACGAATGCCGTCGCTCACGCCTGGGAACATGGTTCGTGGCCGACGATCTCTGTGGCGAGCATCGTGATGCTGGGAGCCTTCGCTGGGTACGCGGGAGGCGGCGGCCTGGCAAACTCAACCTACAGCAACTTCGTCCGGGACAAGGGGTGGGGGATGGGGAGCCAGGTCGGCGCCATCCCGAGTGCGGTTGGCGGCGGGAATGTGAAGCTCAGTCACGTTGGGAAGATCTTCGAGCTGACCGCAGACAACCTCCGCCGTTGGCGAGGCTGGTGGCGGTACATCCTCACCGACCAGATTCTCGTCTGGGCTCCCGGCTGTTTCATGGGGATGGCCCTGCCGGCCCTGATCTCGATGCAGTTCACGAAGTCTTCGACCATCACTCCGGAGCAGACGAGCATCGCCCAGGCGATCGTGACGGCCGACGGGCTGTATCACGCGGGGTTCTCGCCACCCGTCGCGATGGGGCTGTGGATCGCCGCGCTCCTGACCGGGATGATGGTGATGTTGCCGAGCCAGATGTCGATCGTCGACGACTTCAGCCGCCGCTGGACCGACGCCATCTGGACCGCCAATCACCGCGTCCGAAGTTCGATGCGGCCGCACCAGGCGAAGTACGTCTACTACGCGATCCTCAGCTGTTACGTCCTCTGGTCGTTCGTCTGTGCCTACCTGTTCAGCAATGTTCCGAAGCTGATGACAAACTTCATCGCCAACTTCAACAACCTGGCGCTCGGCGTCACCTCCTTTCAGCTCCTGTGGATCAACCACCGGCTCCTGCCGCGGGAGGTCCGCCCCCGGTGGTACCACTCGATCGGCCTCGCGGGATGCGGCGCGTTCTACCTGGGCCTCGCGGCTCTCGTCTTCACGTTCAACATCTGGCCGCTGATTCGGGGTTGAACGCGTAACGGCTCACCTCGGTGACACTCCACCGCACACACTGCAACATCTGACGAAAGACTTTTCGATGGCTCTGTTCGATCTCACCGGCCGGGTCGCCCTGATCTCCGGTGCCGCGAGCGGCCTGGGGCGGGCCTCGGCCCTCGCGCTGGCTGAACATGGTGCCGATCTGATGCTCGCCGACTTGAATACGGCGGGACTCGACAAGACGGCGTCCGACATCGCGGCCGTGGGACGCCGCGCCATCCCGGTCACCTGCAATGTCTCGGACCCGGCTGCGATCCGGCAGATGTTCGCGCGGCTCGATCATGAGTTCGGACGGATCGACTTCCTTGGAAACATCGCCGGCGAAGGACTCCTCGGACGTCCCGAAGAGATCACGATCGACGACGTCCAGCAGGTCTTTCAGAACCTCGTCTTCGGTCGATTCTGCATGTGCCAGGAGGCGGGCCGGCGGATGCTCGCCGCCGGGCGAGGAAGCATCCTCAACATCGGGTCGCTGGCGAGCATCACGGCCCTTGGCCGCGGACACATCGCCTACAGCATGGCGATGGGGGCGGTCGTCCAGATGACGCGAGAGCTGAGCACCGAGTGGTCGGGCCTCGGCGTGCGGGTCAACGCGATCCTTCCCGCCCAGGTCGTGAACCCGAGCCTCGAGAAGCGGCTGGCCGCCGACCCGACTCTGGAAGCACAGTGGCTGCGGGGCATTCCCCGCGGCCGGCTCGGTGCACCGACCGATATCCAGGGCCTCGCCGTCCTTCTCGCCTCCGACGCCTCGTCTTGGATCACCGGGGCGATCATCCCGATGGACGGCGGCAACCTCGCCGCCAATGCCGGCGCGACGATGCGCCATTCGTAGTTCGCACGTCCGGCGCCCTTCGACATCGACGAACGTCATCGAATCCTTCTTCAAGCTCTATGACCCACTCAGACCTTCTTGCCCTGTATCGCACCATGCTCGTCATCCGGCAGACGGAGGAAGAGCTGGCCCGGTGTCATCAGCGGGGGCTCATCTTTGGGGCCTGCCACACCTATGTCGGCCAGGAAGCGATCTCCACTGGTGTCTGCGCCCACCTCACGGCTGAAGACCCGATCTTCAGCACCCACCGCGGGCATGGGCACGCTCTCGCGAAAGGGATGCCTCCGCGCGAGCTCATGGCGGAACTGTTCGGACGGGCGACCGGTTGTTCCCGGGGGCGGGGTGGCTCCATGCACATCTTCTCGCCGGAGATCGGCATGATGGGGACGAGCGGCATCGTCGGCCCGTGCATCCTGCAGGCCTGCGGCGGCGGCTACAGTTCCAAGCTGATGAAGACCGGTCGAGTTGCGGTTGCGTTCTTCGGCGACGGGGCGGTGAACAACGGAGCGTTCCATGAAGGGCTCAACATGGCAGCCATCTGGAAGCTGCCAGTCCTGTTCATCTGCGAGAACAATCAGTTTGCCACCGAGGTTCCGTTCACGTATTCGAGCGGCATCCCCGATGTCGGACGCCGGGCGGCCAACTACGGTCTTCCGGGGTTCGAGGTCGACGGCAACGACGTCCTGGCCGTCACGGAGATTGCCCGAACGGCGGCCGCGCGAGCTCGCGCCGGCGAGGGAGCGACGCTCATCGAGTGCAAGACCTACCGCACCCGCGCTCATGCGGAAGGAATGGGGGATTTCACGTACCGGACCCGCGAGCAGGTCGAGGAGTGGAAGACCCGATGTCCGATCGCCTTCCTGCAACGGCGACTGCTCACCGAGAAGGGACTGAGAGAAGCCGATCTGCAGCAGATTGAAGCGGAGGTGGCAGCCCAAGTCGCCGAGGCTCGGAGGTTCGCCGAGAACAGCCCGTTCCCCGAGGCCGCGTCGGCCGCCACGCATGTCTACGCCCCGGCGCGCCCGGTTGCTGTCTCCTCCGCAATCGCCAGCGTCCCGACCGCTGCCACCACGACTGCCACCAACCGTGAGATCACGTACTCGCAGGCGACGCTCGAGGCACTGTCGGAGGAGATGGCGACCAACCCCCGGATCTTCGTCATGGGGGAAGGAATCGGTGTCCGCGGTGGGAATTTCAAGACGACCATCGGCCTCTACGATCTCTTCGGTCCCGAGCGGTTGTGCGACACACCGATCTCGGAGCGAGGCTTCGTGGGACTCGCCGGAGGGGCGGCGATGACCGGGACCCGGCCGGTCATCGACTTCATGTTCGCCGACTTCGTCCTCGACTCGATCGGCGAGATCATCAACCAGATCGCCAAGATGCAGTACATGTCGAGCGGCCGGCTCAAGATGCCGGTATTGCTCCGGGGCTGCATCGGCATCGGGCACTCCGCGGCGACCCATCACTCCGGGAGCTACTACGCCCTCTACGCTCAGGTCCCCGGCCTGCGGGTGGTCGTCCCCTCGAACGCCCGTGACGCCAAGGGACTGCTCAAGCACGCCCTGCGGTGCGACGACCCGGTCATGTTCCTCGAACACCGCGAGATCCTGACGACGAAGTGCCACGTCCCGGCTGAGGACTACGAGATCGAGTTTGGAAAAGCGGCCGTCGTCCGACCGGGGAAGGACGTCACTGTTGTCGCCCTCGCACGGATGGTCCACCTGACGCTCTCGGTCTGCGAGGAGCTTCAGAAAGAAAGCATCTCGGTCGAACTGATCGATCCTCGGACTGTCTCGCCGCTCGATACCGAGACGATCCTGGCTTCGGTCGCCCGGACCGGCCGGCTCCTGATCGTCGACGAGCCTCCCGCTCCCTGCGGATTCGCGGCCGAGATCGCCGCGCAGGTCGCGGAAGCGGGCTTCGACAATCTCGATGCACCGATCCGCCGCCTGACCGGCGTCTTCACGCCAACCCCCTACAGTCCGCCGCTCGAGGTGGCCGTCGTCCCGACCGCGGCCGCGATCGCCCAGGCAATCCGCGCACTGGTGAAGGAGTAATCATGGCTCACGAAATCGTGATTCCGCGGCTCGGCTGGTCGATGGAGGAAGGGACGTTTGTCGGCTGGTCGAAGCGGGACGGCGACTCGATTCGCCGAGGCGATATCCTTTTCGAACTCGAAGGCGAAAAGGCTTGCCAGGACATCGAGGCGGTCGACGACGGGATTCTTCGGATTCCTCCGACTGGCCCCCAGCCGGGAGCGGTCCTCAAGGTGGGCACCGTCGTCGGATATCTCGTCGCGGCAGGAGATGGAGTTCCTTGGAGCGAGACTGCGCGGCAAGTCGCAGATGTCCGAAGCGAGCCGATCGAGACCATCCCCCCCGGCGCCTCTCCGGCGGTTCGGCGCATGGCTCGCCAGGCGGGGATCGCACTCACGGAATTGATGGGCAGTGGCCCCGGAGGTCGGGTTCTCCCGGTCGATGTCGAGCGGGCTGGCGAGTCGCGAGAGCGACGCGCCGGAACGGCTGTCAGCTGGTCAGGCCATGTCGCGCCGTCCACGGAGCGAGTCTCGTTTGCGAGTCCCCGCGCGCGGCGGGTGGCGGCTGAGTTGGGCATGGACTGGCGTCCGCTTGCAGGAACGGGAGCCGGTGGTCGAATCCGGGAACGGGATGTCCGGGCCGCGGCGGCATCGGGAGGTTCGGCGGCAAACGTGCCGGAGTTGCCGCGCGATCGTGGTCTGAGAGTCCCCCTCCCGAGTCGGCGAAAGTTGATCGCCCAGCGGATGATCGTGAGCCGGCCGCAGACAGTCCCGGTCA
>JAEYWB010000780.1 GCA_023429275.1 Planctomycetota bacterium | reverse complement strand
CCCATGCTCTCGCGTGTCACCTGCCCGCAGTGCTGGAACAAGTTCCAGCCCGAGGACGTGCTGTGGATCAGCGAGCACCAGGACCTGTTCGGCATCGACAACCGCGTCCCGAACGCCCAGCTCCGGTTCCTTCCGAGCCGGTTCACTCCCCAGGCGGAGGCGATCGATCCCCGTGGCTTCCCCTGCCACAAGCTTGCCTGCCCGCGGTGCCATCTCGAAGTCGCCCGCCCGATGATGGAACTGGCGACCTTCTTCCTCTCGATCATCGGCAGTCCCGGGAGCGGCAAGAGCTACTTCCTCGCCGCCATGGCGCGGCAGCTCCGCCGGATTCTCCCGCTCAAGTTCTCCACCGCCTTCGCCGATGCCGACGCGACATTCAACATGCGGCTCAAGGAGTACGAGCAGAGCCTCTTCGCCAACGCGCGGCCCGACCAGGTCCAGGAGCTTCTGCAGCTCGTCAAGAAGACCGACGTCGGAGGAGACGGCTACGCCGACGTCCGGTTCGGCACGCAGTCCGTGCGTTACGCCCTGCCGTACCTCTTCACGATGCGGCTGCAGGACAATCATCCGAACGTCGAGCGGCGGGGATACGGGCGGACCGTCTGCCTCTATGACAACGCGGGGGAAAGCTATCTCCCCGGCCAGGATTCCGCGGCCGCCCCGGTGACGCGGCACCTCGCCGAATCGAGCATGCTCTTCTTCGTCTTCGATCCCCTGCAGGACAGCCGGTTCCGCAGGCTCGACGATTCGCTCAGTGAAGGGATCGTCGACAAGTCGCACCTCGGTTCGCAGGAAGGGGTGTTCGAGGAGGCGGCGACACGTATCCGCCGCTTTGCGGGCCTGTCGAGCTCTCAGAAGTACAACAAGCCGGTGACGGTCATCGTCACCAAGTGCGACCGCTGGCTCCACCTGCTATTCGACGAGCCGCGGGAGCTGACCGCCTTCAACCAGCGGCGGACCGCCGGCCCCGACGGGAGCCTGCAGCTGCTGAACGCGGTCGATGTCGGGACGATCGACCGGGTGTCGCAGCGGGTCCGGCAGCTCCTCATCTCGACATCGACCGAGATCGTCAGTGCCGTCGAAAACTTTTCGAAACAGGTCCGGTATATTCCGGTCAGCGCCACGGGCTGGTGCACGCACGTCGATCCGATCACCAGCCGTCCTGTGATGCGGCCCGGCGAAGCGGAGCCGTTCTGGGCGGAAGTCCCCTTCCTGTATGCGATGGCCAACAGCTCGCTCGGGCTGATCCCCCGCGTCCGGGATGGCAAGCCGGACAACCCGATCCGATGACTCGCGCTGACTTTTGAGCGTCCTGCACGAACTGAAAGACAATGAACCCCGCCCGCCATCGGGCGGCCCGTACTGATCGGGAGCGATCGATGACCTATGAGATCCTGTACACCTCGGCACCCGCCGGTCTCAAGCCGGGAAGCAGCGGGTACTGCACGGTCAAAGGGAGCCGGGGGATTCCAAGCCCCACGCTCGATCTCCTGGAGTCGCTCAGCGGCTACCGCCACGTCTTCACGCCCGGCACCCCGGAGGCCGCGCACAACCCGGTGAACTGGGGGCACTACCTGCTGCGGATCAGCGGCCGGCTGGAACATGTCCTGTCGCGGGTTTCCGACTGCGAGCCCGACTACACGGGGCGATCGAACAAGCTCGCGCATCACATGGTCGTCGACAGCGGGGCCTGTCCGGCCGGTCCCGCCTGGCTCCTCAGCCAGCGCGGCTGGATGACCGAACGGTGGGACGGACAGGTCGAACAGTATGCGACGGTCCGCACGCCCCCCGCCCAGCACCGCCCACCGGCGCGCTGCGTCGCGTGGGAATCCCTCGGAATCGACCCCGGCTGGGCGGGAGTCATGGCCGAGGCGTTCCTCGCCGATCCCGAGCGGAAGGTTTTCGTCATCTACAAGCCGGGGACGAACCTCCTCCCCCTCTTCGAGGAGGCCCTCTCGCTCCTGCCGGAAAACCGCCGCTGGGACGTCACGTTCGCAACCTACGGCCCCGCCCTCCCGAGCACGGTGGAGTGCCTCTGGTCGGGAATCGTGTCGGGGTCTCCTGAAGTCCAGCAGAGCAAACGATTCGTCAATGCCTTGCGGATCAACTTGACGTTGCCGCTCCCACCCGCCACGGGCGGTGAATTGGTGGAAATGGCTAGAACCGGAGTCGTCAAGAAACAGACGCCGACCGTTCTGCGTTCGACAACCGCTAGGTCCATGGCGCCTCCGAGCGAGTTTGCAGAAGTTGAGCCCTTTGAGCTGTTGCCTCGGCCGGTTCCGGTACCGCGGCCTCAGGACGCGTCGTGGGAACCTGAACCTCCCGCTCTTCCGACGCGAGGTCAAGGCAGTTCCTCATTGGGGTGGTGGGTTCTGATCGCGTCGCTTGTGCTCGTTGTTTCTGGCATTGCTGCGACGGCCACGTACCTCGTCCTGAATCGGAATCAACATAGACCTTTGGCCGACGGAGGTGACAGTCGAGGACCACACGAGAAGGACGGAGAGATCGTCGTTGCGGACTCGCAGCCGTCGAATCAGGTTGAAGGTCACACCGAGCGGACTCGAGTCGTTGCGAACGAAAACAAACCCGCAGCCGCTTCCCCGAATTCGAAGACTCCAAACGCGATGACGCCTGAGCAAGATCGGGACGCAGCGAAGCCAAGTGGAACGCCCAGTGTGGCGCAGACGCAGCCCGGCAGTGTACCCGCGGTTCCGATGCCGACGAACGTGCCTCCCTCAACGCCGTCCCCGGGTGGAAAAGCACCGAATGTCGGTGCTGCCACGTCAGGTAGCGGACAACCCATGTCACCACCGAAGCCCAATGCTGACGATCGTCGATTGACGTCAATCTCAGTTATCACCTCGAAGGGAAAGGCCTCCGAAAAAGGTGAGACGCGTTTCGATTTCTCCGCCGACCAGAAGATCTCTGCTGAGTCCACGTCGCGGTTTAGTCTCCTTCTGCCTCGAATGAAAAAGACTACTGACGGACCGGTACCTCATCACGACATTTACCGCCAGCGGGTAGTTGATACCGAGATTCGAGTGGTCTCGAAGGCTAATGGCGGCCTCGAAGTCGCTTCGGC
>JAEYWB010000764.1 GCA_023429275.1 Planctomycetota bacterium | reverse complement strand
CAGCGTCTCGTCGATCTTGCGATCCAGAATCAGCGTGTCGGCGTTGGGCTGCTTCTGGACGGTGACGATGACCGCAGGGCCGCCGCTGAGCTTCGGGTCAGGCTTTGATTCTCGATCGCCCACGGATGCATGGTCGTGGTCATGGGAATGCTCATGCGCCGCAGCCGGCTCTTCATGCACCCCATTGGACGTCTGGCCGTCCAGCTTGACCCACACGCTACCGGCCCCCCGGGCAATGGGACCGCCGAACGTGACGTCCGCCACGTCGCGAATCAGCACCGGAATGGGCTCGCGCCAGACGACCGGCGTGCCGGCGACGTCTTCCAGCGTCAGGCTTTGCCCGCTCAGCCGCAGCAGCGATTCCTTGGGCGAGCGGACGACGATGCCGCCGCTGGCCAGCACATTCGCCCGGGCCGCGGCCTCGGTCAGCTGCTTGAGCGTCACGCCCTGGGCTGCGAGGCGAGCCGGACTGGTCGTGACCTGGTACTGCTTGAGCATCCCTCCCATCACCGTCACCTGCGAAACGCCTTCCACAGCCAGGAGGCGGTTGCGCAAGGTGAACTCGGCGAAGGTTCGCAGCTCCATCGCGGACCGGGAGGCGTCTTCTCCCGTCGCCGCGGGCGCCGTCGACCGCACTCCCAGCAGCATGATCTCGCCCATGATCGAGGAGATCGGCGCCATGACCGGGTTGGCATCCTGCGGCAGACGCTCGCGGGCGAGCTGGAGCTTTTCTGCGACGATCTGCCGGTCCCGAAAGATGTCGGTTCCCCAATCGAACTCCACCCAGACGATGGACAGGCCGATTCCAGACGCTGAACGCACGCGCTGTACGCCCGTGGCCCCGTTGAGCAGGAACTCGATCGGACGCGTGACCAGAACCTCAACCTCTTCCGGAGCGAGGCCGGATGCTTCGGTCATGATCGTGACCGTCGGCCGGTTGAGGTCCGGAAACACATCGACCGGCATCTGCCGCAGCTGCAACGCGCCGTAGATGAGCACGATGGCCGCCGCAATCAGGACAACCAGGCGGTTACGCAGCGAGAACAGGATGATCGCATTGAGCACGTTGACGATTCCTATCGCACGGAGGCATAGGCCGTTTGCAGTTGCGGCACGCCACCTGTGGCCACCGTCTCTCCGCGGGCGAGGCCGGAGAGGATTTCCACCACACGGTCATCAAAGCGTCCTGGCGTGACACGCCGGCGCTCGAAGGTTGCATCCTGCCTGCGGACGAACACGTAGCTTTGCAGCCCATCCTGGATGATTGCGCCCCGGCTGACCGCCAGCGCGGTTGCGGGCTCACCCACGCTGACAATTGCACGGGCCAGCATGTTGTGCAGCAGTACTTCCTGCGGCGCGGCATCGAGGTCGATCCAGGCCGCCTGCGTTCGGCTCCCTTCGAGCAGACTCGGTCCCCGACGGACGACCGCACCGGTGAGGGCCAGTTGAGGATAGGCGGTCAGACCGATCCGGACCCTCTGTCCAACCAGCACGCGCCCGGCGACGTTCTGCGGCATGTAGGCGATGATCCTCGGACTGTTCAGCTGATGGATTTCCAGCACCGGCCGGTTTGCCGGCAGTGTTTGTCCGAGCGTCCCGTCGAAGCGGACCACCGTACCGGCGAGCGGTGCACGTACGGTCGCTGCCTCGATCACTCGACGTGTGTTGAGCACGTTCTCGATCTCGTCCGCGGACAGGCCGATCGTCAGCAGCTTCTCCTTCAGCGTGGCAACACGCGTCGCCGCCCCCCCTGCCTGCTTTTCCGTTTCGGCGAGCACCCGCGCGGGAACCGCTTCCCTGGCGGCGCGACGCCGCTCCAGGAGATCGCTCCAGCTGTCCTGGTTGAGCTTGGCCTGAATCAGCTCCAGCTGTGCGTCCTGCAGCTCAAAACTCGCGATCTCAAATAACGGCGCACCCTGTGCGACCTCCTGCGCCCGATCGACATGAATCGCGTGCAACACACCGCTGATCTGAGACGACACTTCCATCCGCTGTTGCGGTGCAATCTCCACCGCAGCATCCAGCCGCACCACTTCCTCAATCTGGCGGTCCGTCACCCCCTCCGTCGACAGCCCAATCGCCTTGGCGGTCGCTTCTCCCAATCGCAGCACGCCCAGGAAGAACAGGCTCGACAGTTCGTGGCCGCCGCGGACGACCACGCGGTCGCCTGGATAGATCTCACCGGAAATCAGCTCAGCGCCGTCGGTCGAACGGCGGCCGAGCACCACCGGACGTTTTCGATACTCCGAATTGTTCTGCGTCGACGACTCTTCAACGAACACATAACGCTCTGCACCGTCGCTGAAGACGGCCGACAACGGGATCGTCAGAATGTCGCGGGCCTGTGCGGAAAGAATCTCCGCGGTGCCGGTCATGCCCGCCACCGGCGCCGTCGGCAGATATTCGACGTCGAGGTCCGCCCAGGCGTTGACCTGATGGGTGATCGGATCGAGCCGTCTATCGATCCGGCTGATGGCGGCCGGGATGACGGATGATGGCAGCGCCGCAAAGCGCAGCTCCACGGCCTGACCGACAGCGACCCGATGCAGGTCCCGCTCCAGTATCGGAATTTGCACCCAGACATGCCGGGGATCGACGATTTCAAAGAGATGGTCGGTCGGATCGACCACACGGCCGACTGCCGCATCGCTGTGAAGCACGGCGCCGTCAATCGGTGCGGCCGGCCGGATGCGGAGAGGCGATGCATAGTCCTCGGCAAGCTCTTCGCTGCGAAGCTGGAGGCCCGCTGCTTTGGCGAGCGCGACCTCGACCGCATTCTCGCTCAGACGTAGCGACGTCTCCGCGTCGATCAGCTTCTGTCCCGAGATGGCGCCGCCTTTGGCGATCGCACCCAGTGCGTCAGATACCGTCTTTGCCAGGTCACGCTCGTTGACGGTGCGCAGGTACTCCGACCGAAGGGATTGCAGCTCCACGCTGTCGATTTCGGCCAGCGGCTGTCCGCGTCGCACCGAGGCGCCGGGCAATGCAAGAAGCTGCGTGATCCGCCCGCCGACCCGTGAGCTGATATTCGCTCGGCGCTGCCACGGCGTTTCCACGGTCGTGTAGGCGCGAACGCGGGACGACACATTCGCCGATGCCACTTCGGAGGTGCGGATGCCGATCAACTCGCGGGCCGCACTGCTCAATGTGACGTGGCCGCGTTCGACGTCGACCTGGACTCCCTTGGTCGGCAGCGGCTGGTGCCCTTCATGGGCGCTCGCCGGAGTCACGGCCATAACAATCAGGAGCATCCATGCCTTTCGCACGATGCGCAGAGTCAATGGTTGTGTCCTCCCGAGGGAGCCGCAGCAGCATCGATCTTCATGACGACCGGAAAGGTGAGGACCTGATCGTGGCGCCGGAACTGGCCCCACGCCTTGAAGATCCCGGCTGAGGGAAGGTGCGCTTCGAACTCCACGACTCCGTCCGGCGCCTGCTTGGCTTCGCTCACCGGATGGGCGTGGACATAGTCCAGACTCTTGGATTTGATGACGACGAGATGCCCCATGGCTCCCAGGTAGGGCTGCAGATCTGAAACCGGTTTGCCCTCCGCATCCACGATCCTGAAGCGCATCGTCGTCCCGGCGGCCTTGGACACCAGCTCGACTTTCGCCTTGAGATCACCGGCTTCGATCGTCTGGTCCGCGTTGGGCGTCAGTTCGGGAGCGGGCGTCTCTTCACCCGCGACACTCAGCTCGCCGGTTGCGAGCGACGGCGATCCCCCTGAAGGCTGGTAGTCGACAAAGAGCCGGTATTTGCCTCCTTTGGCAAACTGATGCTGCGTACGCAGCGTCCCATCCTGCCCGACGTCCGGATGCAGATGTACGAACTCGTCGAGGCCGTCTCGCACGACGATCAGGTGCGCGAGCTTCTCATGCAGCTCGTCGAACGCCTTCACCGGCTTGCCGTCAGCCCCCATGACATGCATCGCGAGTTCGACCGGTGTACCAGCCGCGGGGACGGACGGCGTTGCGACGATATGTAACGTCGCCGGGCGCGCAGCCGTTCCATGCGCCCCGTGACCTTCCTGTCCACCGTGCTCGTGACGGGACGAATCGGCAGGAGTGCCTGCCGAAGGACTCGTCCCCGAGCCTTGCGGCGGGACGCCCGACGGCGGCGAGCATCCGGCGGCCAACAACGTGACGGCGCCGCTGGCAGCGATTGCCCGGAGGATTCGACACCCTCGGAACTGAAGGCCACGGGACTGGAACATGGCAGACTCCTTAAGGTGAGGTTTTTGAGGCAACGCTGGCCCTGAGCGCCTCGGCGTGGGCCAGCGTGTTTTCGGGATTGGCCTTTGCCTTCTTTT
>JAEYWB010000743.1 GCA_023429275.1 Planctomycetota bacterium | reverse complement strand
GCGGCGTCTTTCGCGACCGCGACCGAATGGGTGGCGACGATCGTGTCGGGATCGATCCTTCCCCCTCCCGACTTCGAAAACTCCTCGAGGCGATCGAGGTAGTGCGCGCGATGGACCCGATGGAGCTCCTCGCGTGACGCGGTCCGGAGAGGCTTTCGCGTCGCGCGGCCGGCGACCTCCGGCCTTTCGACGAGCTTCAGCAGTCGCTCGATCCGATCGGCGCTCTCGGGGTGCCCTCCCGTCTCGTGCTGCGTGAATCGCTCGTCCGCGTAAAGAAGCATGGCTCGATTCGCCGGGGATGGATGCCGCAGTGCGAAGAGTCTTCAGCCGAGACCGAGAGCCGCCCGCTTCCGGGCAATGAACTCCGCGTGATGCGGGATGTGGCCGGTGACGCGCCGCAGAAGCGTGACGACCGAGAGATCGCCGTCGCGGGAGTGGACGCCAACTCGCTCAAAGGCGTCCTGGGGGATCGCCTTCAGGATCGAGGCGACATGCTTGCGGCAGGCTTCGATCAGGTCGAGCTCGACAGCGATGTCGCGCTTGTCGTAAGCGAGGTGAGCCGCAAACTGGTCGGGATCGCCGCTCATCATCTTCGGGCGGTCTTCCGCGATGACCCGCTTGATCCGGTCCGCGTAGACCGGCTCGAAGTCGCTGATGTGGCAGATGACCTGCCGCGTCGACCATTGTCCCGGGACCGGAGCGGCATCGATCTGCGCCGGGGACATCCCCCGGATCGCTTCCCGCAGAAGCCGCGGTCCATCAAGGTACTCGGCAATCAGTTCATCAAACGGCATCGGGCAACCTCCTCCTGGGAAGCCGCGATGATACCTGCTTCCGCCGCAGGAGCGAAGATACGGCAGGGAGATGGAGGCGGGTGAGACGGTTGAGAGGTTAGAGACGAGAGGTTAGAGAGCAGAAAACGCGAAGGCCCGCTGCCGGTCCTCTGATCTCTAACCACTCACCTCTCACCTCTCACCCCACCGGCCGCTGCCGCAGCTTACGTCGTCCCCTATCGGACGGTTTTCGAAGCAGCGGCCGACCGAGGGGCCGGGGCCTGGATGCTCTCCAGGATGAGTTCTTCGACGCGGGCGTTTCGCAGGCGTCCCTCGCCGGTCCAACCATCATTGAGGACGCGACACTGCAGGACGGGCTGAATCCAGACACCGCCGAACGGGCACGCGCAGGCCGGATTGCGAGACCTGAGCTTCGTCAGGACTTTACGGAGTTCCAGCAGGTCCCGGTTCGTCAACGAATCGAGTGGAAGCTTGGCGGCAAATCGGAGGCGACCGTCCCGAAGCGGAGCGGCGACCAGCAGGGACCGGACCTCACCCGAGGCGTTCGCCGTGTAGCCGATGATCACGCACCGCTGCCCGAGGGACTCCGGCTTCTTCTCGTCTTCCGATTCGCCGTCTCCCTCACCCTTGGCGGCCGCGTCGGCATCCTCCCCCTCCTTCATGTCGGCAGGAACATCCGAAAGAAGCTGGTTCATCGCCTCTTCGAGGTTCCCGTCGGCATCCTTGCCGTTGCGGAACTTCATCCGCGGCTTTTCCTCTTCGGGCGTGAAGGTCTTTCCGATCTCGCCGATGAACTCGCCGAATGTCATCTCTCCCGGCTCCTTCTCCTTCTCTTCGTCCTCCTTCTTGACCTCCGGATTTGCAGACTTGGCGGCCGCTTCCGCCTCCCGCTGATTCCTCACGTGTTCCTGGATGGCCTTGAGATAGACCGGCCAGTGGACGCCGATAAGCAGGCCGCCCGACAGAACCGCCGTCCACCCCCAGGCCGCCATGAAGAAGACCGTCCTGGATTCCGGGAGGAGCTTGACCGCACCTCGCCAGATCGCGATCGGCGAAGTCACGATCGAGTAAAACTTGAAGTTCTCGCTCGTTCGGGAGCTCAGCACATAGGCCCGGATCTGGGCAACGACGCCGAGCAGGATCCCGATGAAGATCTGCGTCAGGGCCGCGTTTCCTCGCAGCAACGGATCCTGGAGGAAAACCGGCAGCAGCAGGCTCTGAGCGACGATGGCGACCATGCCGCCGATGAGAACCCAGATCCAGCCCGAGACGAGCTCCCAAAGCGCGGGGGGGAGTTCATCCGTTTGAGTTTCGTCAGTCGGCGTCTCCCCGGAACGACCGAACCTGGGGAAGTGGCCGCACTTCGGGCACCACGAGTTCATTCCCCATGAGCCGGTGAATCCGCAGGAAGGGCAGCCCTCCGCGGTCGGGGCCCCAGCAGCCTCGTCTTCGAGACTTTCCGCTGCAGCAGGGCGCGTCGGCGCCGGGCTTTCGGTGTTGAGGAGACTCAGCAGATCCGCCTGGATCTGTGAGACGTCATTGGCCGAGGTCGTCGGTTCGGGAAGCGTCGATGGCATACGGGTCATCAGTGCGTCAGGGAGCGCGGGGAGGCGCGGAGCGCGATGGTCCAAAGGAAACGTAGTTCCCGTTTCGCAACATGCGGGAAGATTCTTCCCGACCTGCCCTTTGTTGCCGGCAGGAGGGAAACAAAACGACGCCCGACGGATTCCGCGGGCGTCTCAGGGTTTACGGCGATGTGTGGCTGTCTACTCGAGGCGGAGCTGCACGGGGAAGTCGTCGATGGCAGGGCCCGCTTTCGGCTCGTAACGAGGGACGGTCTCGGGCTCCGCCCGCTCGACCAGAGGCTTCGAGCGGAGGTTGCGAGTCCGGCCGACCTGCTGAAGTTTCAGGGTTCCGACCGTCGGTGCGGAAGCGTCGTCCTCGACCAGTTCGACGGCGCGGTCTTCGAGGCGAGGCGCGTCATCGACGTCCTCCATGGCGAGCATGACTTCCGGCGCCGATTCGAGCGGAGCGGACGGGGCTGAAGTCGGGGCCTTCCAGGAGTCCCTGGCGTCCAGGAGCTTCCGATGAGCCCAGTCGGCGGCCACGAGGGCGTACTTCTGCCCCTCCTGGTAGGTCGGGCCCATCGCCATCGACCAGCGGCGGTTGGCCGGTTCGTTGAGGACGATAATGGCGGCGAAGAGCGTGGCTGCGATGATCGCGAGATCGAGCGCCTGCCGCTTCCAGGTCAGCCGCGTCGGCACGGTGACCATGTCGGAGTGACCGCTTCCATTTCCCTGCCGCTGAAGCAGCGGATTGCGGGGGAGAGCGTGCAGCATGCGGGTAAGGCGGTCCATGAGAGTTTCCGGAAATCAACAGATGCGACACGCGAACCTAGGTCGCCCCCCGACGTTGTCAAACAGAAACAGCGTGAGGGAAATCCGAAGCACGAAAGTCGGAATCGGTACTCGCCAGTCCGCCATGTTCCATTGCAGGTTTCGAACTGCGGGCTTCCGAATTCCCGTGCGTGGCGGACTCGGATTGGCATAGTCGACTTCCGGAAACCCGTCATAATGCACACATGCTCACCGTTGATTCCGCTTACCGCCTGATCACTCACGCCGTCGTTCCCCGTGATCCGGTTCTCGTCCCTCTTGCCGACGCGCAAGGCCTCGCGCTCGCGAAATCTGTCACGAGCGACGCCGATTCCCCCCCCTTCGACAAGTCGATGATGGACGGGTACGCGGTCCGTGCGGTCGACGTCTCCCCCGGCGTCGAGCTGACTGTCGCGGGGGAGATCCACGCGGGGCAGGTTTTCTCGGGAACAGTTCAGCAAGGCTCCGCCATCCGGATCATGACCGGCGCTCCGATCCCCGCGGGGGCCGACGCCGTCGTGCGAGTCGAAGAGACGGAGCTCGTGGCGGGCGACGCGAGCCAGCGGGTTCGGATCAAGGCCGGACCGCTGCGGGCGGGACGCGACATTGTTCCCCGCGGACAATCGATGCGGAGCGGGGAGACGGTTCTTCCCGCCGGCCGGATCCTTCGGGCCCCCGAGATCGGCCTCCTCGCGGAACTCGGGCGTGCGACAGTCACCGTCCGTCCCCGGCCGACAGTCGCCGTGATCGCGACGGGAGACGAACTGGTCCCGATCGATGCCTCCCCCGGTCCCGCACAGATTCGCAATACGAACGAGCCGATGCTCGCCGCCCAGGTCCGGCAGGCGGGAGGAGAGGCCCGTCCGCTCGGGATTGTCCGGGACGACGCCACCGCACTCGAGGCCCGGATTCGCCAGGGACTCGAGTCGGACATCCTCTGCCTCTCGGGAGGTGTCTCGGCGGGAAAGAAGGACCTCGTCCCCGCGGCGCTGGAGGCATGCGGTGTCGAGCAGGTGTTTCACAAGCTGGCGATGAAGCCGGGAAAGCCCCTCTGGTTCGGGAGACTCCCGGCGGCGCGAAGCCCCGACGGGCTGCCGCGCTGGATATTCGGATTGCCCGGAAATCCCGTCAGCAGTATGGTTTGCTTCGACTTGTTCGTCCGGACGGCGCTTCGCCGCCTGCAGGGAATCGACCCGGCGACACCGATCGCCG
>JAEYWB010000709.1 GCA_023429275.1 Planctomycetota bacterium | reverse complement strand
GCCTTCGGCAGCTCGGGTGGAGCGTTCGGCAGCTCCGGAGGGGCCTTTGGAAGCTCGGGCGGTGCGGTTTACGGATCGGGCGGCTCGTCGGGCGGAGCGGTGATCGTCAAGCCGGTCGCCGAGGTCTCCCCGGATCGCGCGTACCTCGTGCTCCACGTTCCGACCGATGCCACGGTCTATATGCTCGACCAGAAGATGACGATGGACGGAAGCGTCCGGAACTTCGTCACGCCGAAGCTCGAGAAGGGCAAGGTCTACTCGGTCAACGTCCGGGTCGAATGGCAGCGGGAAGGACAGAAGTTCGTCGCCCGCGCTCAGCAGAAGATCCGCTCGGGAGACAAGGTCGAAGTCGAAGCCCGGCTCGACAGCACCGGAACGTCGCTGGTCCTCGCTCAGAAGGCCGGCCAGACGAACGTCCTCGAACTGACCGCCGACGACGCCGCTCCGGTCGCCTCGAAGACGGAAAATCCGGACGTCGCGAACAACAGCCGGTAAGGTGGGGATGGCTAGGGCCCAGGGGCTAGAGCCCAGGGCCAGAGAAAAATTGCGCCCCCTTGTCGATCATGACCCGGGCCGCGGCGGTTTGACCGTGCGGCACGGGTCGTTTCTTTCCTGATGTGCAACGACTCCCCACCGGGAGTGGACCTCATGCTGGAACAGACAGACGCTCCGTCTCTCTCACCGTCCGACGCGGTCGGTTCGGCTCCGCCGGCTGTCAGCTCTCCGCCACCAACCGGCTGGAGAACCTGGACGAAAGCGATTCTGAGCGTCGCGCTCGTCTATCACATCGCGGCGATCCTGATCGCCCCCGCTTCGATTCCCCCGTCGTCGGAGCTGATTCGCGGGTCGTGGCGTTTCGTTGGACCGTATCTCCAGTTTCTTTACCTGAATCACGGATTTCACTTCTTCGCACCTGATCCCGGAGCGGCCACAATCGTCCGGTACGTCGCGGAATTGCCCGACGGCACCGAACGGACCGGACAGGTCCCCGACAAGCGGACGATGTGGCCCAGGCTCCTTTACCACCGACACTTCATGCTGACGGAGTACCTCGCGGCGAGCGACAGCATGGACCCGAAGGTCCAGCCGCTGGTGATCAAGGCGCTGGCGCGAGCGATCGGACAGCGGGAGGGGGCCCAGGCGGTGTCACTCTCACGACTGACGCACCTCCTTCCGGACATGGAAGCGGTGAGATCGGGGATCACCCTGGAGGACTCCCGGCTGTACGAGGAACAGCCGATCGGACGGTTCGAATGCCGGGACCTCTGACCGCCGCCGGGCGAGCCGTGCGCGGCCAGTTCGAGTCGATGTGGCACGCGTGGGACCGGTTCTGGTTCACCCCGGTGGAGGCCCGCTCCCTCGGACTCTTGCGGCTCCTGTCGGGGCTGATGCTCGTCTACACGCACCTCGTGTGGGGGCTCGCGCTCGACGAGTTCTTCGGCCCCCGCGGGTGGCAGGATCCCGAACTCGTCAGGACGATCCAGCAGGAAAGCTGGGCTTCGTCGCTGTGGTGGTTCGTCCCGCCGGAGTGGCTCTGGCCGGTTCACTGTGGATGCCTCGTGATCCTGGCTCTCTACGCCGCCGGATTGTGGACGCGAGTGGCGTCGCTCCTCTCTCTCGTGATCGCGATCTCCTACGCGCACCGCGTCCCGATGGCAACCTTCGGGCTGGACCAGATCAACATCCTGCTCTGCCTCTATCTCACCCTCGCTCCCAGCGGGGATTACTTCTCGCTCGACAGTCTCATCCGGCGAAGATCCCGGGGCGGGGCAGGAGCGGCCGATCGCTCCGACGCGCAACGAACTGTCGATCCGGCTCCCTCGACGGCGGCCGGAATCGCCCGGCGGCTGATCCAGGTTCATATCGCGATCCTCTACCTCTCGGCCGGGATCGCGAAGCTCAAGGGGGAGACCTGGTGGGACGGCACGGCGATCTGGCTCGGGGCCGCGAACTTCGAATACCAGTCGGGAAGCCTCCTCTGGCTGGCCTGGCACCCCCGGCTGGTCGACCTGCTGACGCACCTCACGATCCTGTGGGAGTTGACGTTCATTGTCTTCGTCTGGAAGCCGATCTACCGGCCGTTCGTCCTGCTCGGCGGAGTCCTGGTCCATCTCGGAATCGGGCTGTTCCTGGGAATGTGGACGTTCGGACTGATCATGATCTGCACGTACATCTCCTTTCTCCCTCCGGAGCTGTTTCGGCGGCGAGGCGAGACGCTCACCGCTCCTTAGCACGGTCTTTCGAGGCGTTCCGCAGGGGGACCAGGCACGTCGACCGAACGCGGGCCAGGTTCGACCGGTGAGTCAACTCCCGGTGATTCGCTCGACGTTCGCACTCCGGGCGCCGTCGACTCGATCGGGCCAGCTCGGCAACACTCGACGACCTGAAAGGTCGTGCTGCGGAGAGGTGCGCGTTCATCCAGTTGCGAAACGCCCGGTGATCGACAACGATGGCGCGCCCTCTTCGCGGGTTGCCAAGCCCGCTCCGACCGGCACCCACAGCATCGTCCGGGTCTCCATGACAAATCACTCTGTCCACTGGTCCGAAGGGCTGTTCATCAGCCCCCACCATTTTCAGCTGGCCGAGCGGAGGATGGCCGAGGACCTGTCGGTCTCACAGCAGTGGCACGTCGGCTACGCCTACGGCCTGAGAAAGATCGATGTCGACGAGGATGCGCTGGCCAACTGGCGGGTCTCGGTCAGCGGGCTCCAGGCCCGCCTCCGCGACGGAACCGTCGTCCGGTTCCCGGAGGACGCACTCCTTTCGCCGGTCGAGATCCCGCGGAATGCGTTCCGGAGTTCACAGGACCGGCTGATGGTCCACATCGCCGTGCCGCGGCTGCAGCTCGGCCGGAAGAACGCCGACCCGCCGTCGGGAGAGACGGTCACCCGCTTCGCGATCGACTCGCAGGAGGTCGAAGACGAGAACCAGGCGGGAAACCCGATCACCATGAATGTCCGCTGGCTGAACTGCCGGCTCCTGCTCGGGGATGAAGAGCTCTCGGGCTATGAAACCCTCCCGATCATGCGGCTGCGGCTCGGCTCGATCGCCGAGGCCCCTCCCGAGCTCGACCCGGAATATATCCCCCCGATCCTCGCGTGCGACGCCTGGACGCATCTCCAGGAGCGGATCCTCGGGAACATCACCGACCAGCTTGGCAGTCTCGCCGACCAGCTCGCGAGGAACATGCTCGACCGCGGCGTCGCTTTCGAGAGCGGCCACCGCGAGGACCTCGAGCGGATCTTCAAGCTCCACT
>JAEYWB010000707.1 GCA_023429275.1 Planctomycetota bacterium | reverse complement strand
GGGCGATCTCGAGCATCGCCTGCGGCGCGAGTTCGTGCGCCGGGTGCCGCTTGAGGAACCGCTCCGCCGCCGCGACACCGAGCTCGAGATTGCCGACCGAGTCGGGCGCCGGCAGGCCGTAAGTGCGAGGGAGGTGATACTCCGCCTTCGTCGCAAACTCGGTGAGCGCCTTCGGAGCGTTCTCGCCCCCCTTGGCCGCCGCGTCGATGAGCATTTGCCAGGTCTTCCGGGCGGGGGACTGCTGGCCGGCCGCGAGCTGAACGACACCGAGTTCGAAGCGAGCCTGCGCCAGCATCTCCGGCACGGCGCGGTCCGCTTCAGGAGTCTTGTCGTCGCCGTGATCCTTCAGGAAGCGTTCGAAGGCTCCAATCGCTTCGCCGTGATTGCCGAGCTCCTGGAAGGAGCGGGCGATCCGGAACTCCATCTTCTGCCGCAGGCCGCGGGTCGGCCCGAGCTTGAGGGCCTCCTGGTAATACGTCAGGGCCTGCTGGTAGTCGGGCTTCTTCTCCTGCGACGGGTCCTTGGCCGGGACCCCTTCGAAGTATCGGTCGGCGAACTCGAGGTAGACGCCGGCGAGTTCGTCCTTGCGGTTGCGGGAGAGGAGCCGTTCCGCCTCGGCGCGGTAGAGCTGCCCGGCCGCCTGGTAGTTCCGGGCCCGAACGAGAATATCCGCCCGGCCGAACCGGGCCCGGCTGACCCATTCTCCTTTCGGGAACTTCTCTTCGATCTGCCCGTAGACCGCGAGGGCCTCCTCGATCCTGTTCAGCTCGACCAGTGCCCGCCCCTTGAGGTAGAGCAGGTAGTCGGCCGCCGGAGGGGACTTTCCGAGCGCCGCGTCGATCGCCGCGACCGCCGCCGCGAAGTCGCGGGACTGAAGCCGGTCGTGGATCGCCGGGTCGATCTCCGGGAGCGCGGTGATCACCGGCGCCGACTTCTCGGTCGGGGCTTTCGCTCCGGCCGCCGGATCGTCCGCGGGTGTCCTTCCTGCCAGGAGAAGGGTCAGAGCCAGAGCGGAGAGCGTCCCCCGCATGAGTCGCCGTGATCGGGACATGAGCGCCCCCGCTGCAGAATGTTGAGTTTCGAGACGGTCGAAGGAAATGACCCGTTGCCAGGAGTGTGGGACGACCTTCGTCGATCCGCCACCGGAGCCTCGCAAAACCGGGCCGTTCCTCCTTGTAACGGCCCCGGGATAGCCCGTCTTAGTGAGAAAGCGGGCTTGCGGGCGAATGGGCTTGAGCGGGAGGGGGGCCGATTTCGGGCATCCCGGCAAATCGAGACTGCGAACGAGTCCGGCTGCGGCAACGAAGCACTGCGGATCGCACTTTCCCTCATGACGGCGTCCTCGGCACGACGCATGCATCGGGAGCGATCCGATGGATGCATCCTTCCGGCGGGTTGCCGCCGCAAGATGTTTTCACTAAGAGAGTTCAGTCCGTAGGCGTCATTTCAAATGTCGCTGCCGCGGCGTGGGCGAATTGCCATTCTGGCAGAAACACGCTCCACTCTGCGGCGCGGTGCCGTCTCGAATGCCGTGATCGCGGTCTTCCCGCATCCGGATGGCGGATTCCGTTTGAAGTGGCGGACGACAGGAGCCAGTGCATGATTCAGTCAACGGCCGCAGCACCCACTGCCGCGGGGACTCCCGGCACGACCGGAGCGATGATTGAGGCCCAGGGCCTCAGCAAGTTCTACGGCCCGTTCGCCGCCACCCGGAGCGTCACCTTCTCGGTCCCCAAGGGGCAGGTCGCGGCCTTCCTCGGGCCGAACGGTGCGGGGAAGTCGACCACGATGAAGCTCCTGACGGGGTTTCTCGCCCCGAGCGAAGGGCACGCGAAGATCGGCGGGTTCGATGTTTCGACCCACCGTCTCGAAGCCGCCAAGCTCCTGGGCTATCTGCCTGAGAACGGCCCGCTCTACCCCGAAATGACCCCGCAGAGCATCCTCCGCTATGTCGGAGCGGTCCGCGGGATGGACTCGGCCACGCTCGTCCGCCGGATGGAGTACGTCGCCGAAAAGTGCTCCCTCAAGGACGTCTGGGGGAAGCCGATCCGCAAGCTCTCCCGCGGTTACCGGCAGCGGGTCGGGATGGCCCAGGCCCTTCTGCACGACCCGGAAGTCCTCATCCTCGACGAACCGACGAGCGGACTCGACCCGAACCAGACTCACGAGGTCCGCGATCTGATCCGCGGCCTCGGGCAGACGAAGACGATCCTGCTTTCGACTCACATTCTCTCCGAGGTCAAGGCGGTCTGCAGCCGCGTGATCCTCATCAACCAGGGGCGGATCGTCCTCGACGGTTCTGTCGCCGACATGGAAGGGACCGAGCATGACCTCGACCTCCGCTTCCGCAAGCTGACCGGCGGCCGCGTCTGATCGCAGCGGCCCGCCCGCCGCGTTCAGGCCTCGCCCGATGTCCCCTGACACCCGTTCAACCTCTTCGGCAGCATCCATGTTTCGTCCCTACGTCACGCTCGCTGTCTTCCAGCGGAACGTCGCCAGCTATTTCGCCGGAATGCTGGGCTACCTGTTCATGATCACGTTCGTGGTCGCCGGGTCGTTCGTGGCCTACGGCGATCAGTTCTTCACGAACAACCAGTGCGATCTCGACCAGCTCAGCGCGTATTTCCCGTACCTGCTGCTGTTCATCATCCCCGCCATCACGATGAGCGTCTGGGCGGATGAGCGGAAGCAGGGGACCGACGAGCTGCTGTTCACCCTTCCGGCGACCGACTGGGAAGTGATCCTCGGCAAGTATTTCGCCGTGCTGGCGGTCTACACGCTGACGCTCGCCTTCTCGCTGACGCACGTCATCGTGCTGCTCATTCTCGGCTCGCCCGACTGGGGGATGATCATCTCGACCTTCTTCGGCTACTGGCTGGCCGGGGGAGCGCTGCTGGCGATCGGAATGTTCGCCTCGGTCCTCACGAGCAGTTCGACCGTCGCGTTCGTGCTCGGGGCGGCGATGTGCGCCATCCCGGTCTTCGTCGACCGGATTCCCGGTCTGACCTCGCTCCTGACGTGGATGAACATCCGCGAGCCGATCAGCATCGCCGGCCGCCTCAACGACTTTACGCTCGGCCTCATTCCGCTCGGCGGCGTCGCCTACTTCGTCGGGATCATCGTCGTCTTCCTGTACCTCAATGCGGTCATGGTCGCCCGCCGGCACTGGGCGGGATCGCCCGAAAGTGCCTCGCAGGGGACGCAGTACGCGATCCGCGCGGTCTCGCTGGCGGTCACTGCGGTCACCGCGACCTACTTCATCGCCCTCCTCACCGGGCAGCTTGGCTTCGACATCGACCTGACAAAGGAACGGCTCTACTCCCTTTCGAGTGCGACGGAGAAGGTGCTCGGCACCATCCCCAAGGAAAAGCCGATCACACTGACCGCTTACGTCAGCAGCGATGTTCCCGAGTCTTACGTTCCCGTCCGGAAGAAGCTGCTCGGAATGATGCGGCAGTTCGGCCGCCACGGCGGCAACCGACTGATGGCCCGAGTCGTTGACGTCGAGCCCCTCTCGAAGGAAGCCGAACAGGCCGCCAAGTGGGGAATCTCGTCGCGCCGCGTCCTGTCGCAGAGCGGCAGCAGCGTCTCGCAGAAAGAGATCTTCATGGGGCTCGTGGCGACCAGCGGGTATGACCAGGTTGTCATCCCCTACTTCGGCCGCGGCACCCCGATCGAGTACGAGATGACCCGTGCGGTCGGAACCGTCTCGAAGCAGGAGCGGATGAAGATCGGCGTCCTCGAGACCGATGCCAAGGTCATGGGGGGGATGAACATGCAGACGTTCAGCCCCGACCCCGAGTGGAAGCTGATCCAGGAGCTCAAGAAGCAGTACGACGTCGTCAAGGTCGATCCGAAGGAGCCGATCAAGAAGGACGCCTTCAAGGTCCTTCTGGCGATCATGCCTTCGACGATGACCGAGCCGGAGATGAAGAACGTCGTCGACTACGTGAAGACCGGGGCTCCGATCCTGGTGTTCGACGACCCGGCCCCGGTGTGGGTCGGTCCGCAGCTCGCCCCAAGCCGGCCGAAGCCGAATCCCGGCGGCGGCATGATGGGGATGCAGTTAAACCAGGGGGGGGGGCGGCGGCGGGGGCGGGGGGGGGGGCCCCCCGACGCGGGGCGGCGGCAAGGCGACCTCGCTGCTCGAATCGCTCGGCATCGACTGGAACATCACCGACGTCCTGTTCGACACGTACAACCCGCATCCGCGGTTCCCGGACATGCCGAAGCAGTTCCTGTTCATGACGGCCAAGTCGTCCGGCAAGCAGGATCCCGCCATCAATCCCCAGGACCGGATCACCAGCGGTCTGCAGGAGATCGTCGCGGTCTGTGCCGGCGAGGTCGAGAAGCGGGGGAATTCGAAGGTCGAGTTCACGCCGCTGTTCGCGACGCGGCGGAAGACCTCCGGCATCGTTCAGTACAGCAACCTGTTCAAGAGCGACTTTCTCGGTCGCGAGACGCTCGACCCCGATGCCCGCGGGGAAGAGGACGAAGAGCGGCACGTCGTCGGAGCGCGGATCGTGTCGAAGGAGAAGGACGCTCCGGTCAACGCGATCTTCATCGCCGACGCCGACATGCTCAATGACGGCCTGTTCGGCTTCATCGAGGAGGAGACCGATCTCCTGCTCGACAACGTCGTCCTGGTCATGAACTGCATTGACGACCTCGCCGGTGTCGAGGAGTACAT
>JAEYWB010000608.1 GCA_023429275.1 Planctomycetota bacterium | reverse complement strand
CCGCTCCCCGGGGAGTGGTGGTGGCTGGGCCTCGCCATGGGACAGGCGGGAATCGTCCTGGCCGCGATCGCGATGCTGCTCTCCGGCACCGATCCGATCGAAGGGCTCCTCTGGCTTCTGCCGACGTGGTGGCTCGTCGGGATCCCGTTCGAAAAGGCGACCGGACCAGCGATTCCGCGGGCGGCCTACGCGGCTGCGTGGTGTTCGTACACGGTGCACCTGCTCGGCGCCGGAGGAATCGAGACGCCGGGGTTGTCGCAGCTCTGGCTGCTTCTGACAGCGCGGCTCCTGTGGTCCGCGGGACCGGTCGCGACGCCGGCGGTGGTTCGGGAAAACTCTCCGCTCGGCTGGGGGGCGACGCTGGCAGCGGGGGGGCTCGCTGTCGGGTGCGCCCTGTCGGCGACCGTTCCGGTTCTTGGCTGCCAGTCGGCGATTCGAATCGGCCAGGACCAGATGCAGGTCCGTCAGAACCTCTCAGCCGCGATGAAGAGTTTTCAGGAGGCGAGCCGCGCCGACCGATTCGATCCCGAGCCGTGGGTCCAGCAGAGCTTTGTCTCGGAGATCCGCTGGCAGCGGGCGACTGACGACCACCACTTTGGCGAGGCGGTCAAACAGGTCGACGAAGCCCGGAAGCGGAATCCGGCGGACCCATTCCTGGTTCGGATGGAGGGGCTGCTCTGGCTCGCCCGGTTCGACCGGACGAAAGCTCCCGCTGACGCCCGGAAGGCCGCGGAGAAGCTGGCGGAAGCTGTCAGGCGGTACCCGCATCACGCCGCTCTTCGGGCCGATCTGGCCCGTTCTCTCGTCCCCGTGAGCCTCGCGGAAGCCCGGGAGGCGGCGCGCCAGGCGCTCGCGCAGAACGATCTCAATCTGCAGTACGGGCACCTCGACAAAGCCCTTGCGGACCCGGTTAGGAAGGAGATGGAGGAACTGGCCGCGGCGGCCCCCCTGCCGACAGGGGTTGAATCTCCCGAAATGAGGTAATTTGCTGGGAAAGAACCCTGTTTTCAGGTCTGCTGACGATGCTCTGGCGGGGCCAGTCTGATATGATGCCGCTTCAGCGAAACTGGCCGTCCTCGGCCTTCGCCCAGACCAGGAATCTTCCGGCACGGAGCAGCAGTGAGCGACACCCCCGCGGCCCCTCAGAACGAGGGTGGTAAGAAGAAGTCGGCCGACTACGGCGCTGAGAACATCAAGCATCTCCAGGGGATCGAAGGGATCCGCCATCGCCCCGCCATGTACATCGGCGGGACCGACGCTGTCGGGATGCATCACCTGCTGTTCGAAGTCACCGACAACGTCCTCGACGAGTTCGTGAACGGCTTCGCCAGGACCCTCTCGGTGACGATCAACGCCGACGGCTCGGCGACCGTTGTCGACGACGGCCGCGGCATCCCGGTCGGCATGATGGAGGATCACAAGCGGTCGGCGCTCGAGGTCGTCTTCACCGAGATCCATGCCGGCGGCAAGTTCGATCGCGAAGGGGGCTACGCGACGGGGACCGGCGGTCTGCACGGCGTCGGGATCACCGCCGTCAACGCCTGCAGCGAATGGGTCGAAGCGGAAGTCCGTCGCGAGGGACACGTCTGGACGATGGAGTTCTCCCGCGGCAAGATGACCGCCCCGTTGACGAAGCTCGGGGCGACGGAGCAGACCGGGACGAAGATCACGTTCAAGCCCGACGCTCAGATCTTTTCGACGACGACGTTCAACTACGACACGATCCACAAGAAGCTGCAGGACTGCGCGTTCCTCAACCCCGGCATCCGGGTCTTCATCAAGGATGAGCGCTCGGGGCAGACCGACACCTTCTACTATGAAGATGGACTTCGCGAGTTCGTCCGCTGGTTGAACCGGACCGAGACGCCTCTGTTTCCCGAAGTGATCCGGATCACCGGCAAGAGCGAGCTGACCGAGGTCGATGTCGCCTTGCAGTGGAACGACGGATACTCCGAGACGGCCCGGTTCTATGCGAACGGGATCTACAACCCCGAAGGGGGAACGCACGCGAGCGGCTTCCGGACCGCCCTGACCCGCACGCTCAACAACTACGGCAAGAAGGAAGGGGTCTACAAGGACACCACCCCGGCCGGTGAAGACTATCGCGAAGGGCTGGCGGCAGTGATCACGGTCCGCATTCCGAACCCGCAGTTCGAATCGCAGACGAAGATCAAGCTGACGAACGCCGAAGTCGAAGGGGCGGTCAACTCGGTCGTGGGGGATGGTCTGTCGAAGTTCTTCGAAGAGAACCCCGCAATGGCGAAGCTCATCGCCCAGAAGGGACTGCGGGCGGCGGAGGCCCGTGAAGCGGCGAAGCGGGCTCGCGATCTCGCCCGCGACAAGAACAAGGTCTCCGGCGGCGGGCTTCCCGAGAAGCTGCGCGACTGCCGCAATCACGCGCTCAACGTCTCGGAGCTCTACCTGGTGGAAGGGGACTCGGCCGGTGGATCGGCCGACACCGGCCGCGCCTCGGCGACGCAGGCGATTCTCCCGCTCCGCGGAAAGATCCTGAATGTCGAAAAGGCCCAGCTCGTCAAGGTGCTCGGCAACGCCGAGGTCGCGGCGATCTTCAAGGCGATCGGCATCCCGCCGACCGCTGAGGAGACCGATATCAACAAGCGGCGCTACGGCAAGATCATCCTGATGACCGACGCCGACGTCGACGGCTCGCACATCCGGACGCTGCTGCTCACCTTCATCTTCCGCCACATGCGGGAACTCGTGCGGCAGGGAGCGGTCTACGTCGCCCAGCCGCCGCTCTACCGCGTGCTGCCGAAGAACCGCAAGAACCAGAAGCCGCGGTATGTGCAGACGCATGAAGAGATGATGTCGGAACTTTTGAACCTCGGCCTCGACGGTTCGAAGCTCGTCGTCAAGCCCCGGATCAACCTCCTCGCGGCCCGCGTTCCTTCCGCCGCGGCCGAGCCCGCACGGGGGAGCCGCGAGATCTCTGGCGACGACCTTCGCAGGCTCGCCGAGCTGATGAGCTCGCTCGAAGAGCCGCTCGAATCTCTCGAGCGGCGGGGGCTCAACCTGCGGTCGCTCGCGCAGAACTTTGCGACTCCCGAAGGCCTGCTCCCCCGCTACCGGATCTTCCTCGGCAGCGAGCAGCACTGGTTTTCGAGCAAGGGAGACGTCGACACCTTCCTCGAAGAGCAGCAGAAGCAGCACGGCGCGGAACTCAAGG
>JAEYWB010000593.1 GCA_023429275.1 Planctomycetota bacterium | reverse complement strand
TTCCCTCGGGGAAGGTCTGGTCGATGTCCGCCGGAACCGTGGTGACAAACGACCGGGAGCTCGCCGCGGGCTGGCACGACGTCGTGGCGGAGCGGCGTGGTCGAAAGCTCCTCCTGACCGTCGACGGCCAGAAGGTGGCGGAAGCCGAGACGCCGGAAACATCGTTGGCGACGGAGGGGCTGCGGCTCACGATCGGCGAAGGTCCCCGCGGACGCTTCCCAGGCCGCCTGAAGAATGTGCGTTTTGAGTCCCGCTGAACTCTCAAGATTCGATGTCACGGCGGAAAGAACGCTTCAACAAAGGCTGATGCGACCGATATACTGCTCGGGCAGCTCAGACGACGCGATTTCAACAGGACTGACGCATGCACACTCACGACCCCCACGCAGCTCTGCGATCGAATCGCCGTGGGTTCCTCGTGGCTTCCGGACTGGGCGTTGCGGGGATGGCGTTCGGGCGACCGGGTGTGGCGGCCCCCGCGGCCGTGGCGCCTGTCGGGAAAGCGGGCGGGACGGCGAAATCGACCATCCTGTTCTTCCTCTGCGGAGGGGCGTCGCACCTCGACATGTGGGACCTCAAACCCGAGGCCCCGACCGAATATCGCGGTCCGTTCGATCCGATCGCGACATCCGCTCCCGGCGTCATGCTGAGCGAGCACCTGCCCCTGCTGGCCCGGCAGGCGCATCACCTGGCGCTCGTCAATTCGGTCGGTGCGACCGTCAACACGAACGACCACCACGCCGGCTACTACCACAACCTGACGGGGCATGTTCCGGACCCGACGTTCATCTCGCTCGGCAACAACCGCACGCCGATGCCTGACGACTGGCCGTTCATGGGATCGGTCGTCGCCTCCCGGCGGCCGGCTCATCCGCAGCTCCCGAGCCTGATCACGCTGCCGCACAAGCCGAGCAAGGCTCCCTACACGCGGCCAGGACAGTTCGCCGCCCGGCTCGGCATCGAGCACGACCCTCTCTACCTCGAGGGAAGCCTGACCGAGCCCCTCAAATTCCAGTCACCGGCGCTGATGCTCGACGGAGCGACCACCCCCGACCGGCTGACGGACAGACGGACCCTGTTGAAGCATGTCGATGCGGCCCGGCGGGACGTGGACCGCGTCGCCTCCGCGCAAACCTGGACCCGGCAGCAGGAGCGGGCCTTTACGCTGCTGATGTCGTCGCAGACGAACGAGGCCTTTGACCTCACGCGGGAGTCTTCGCAGCTGCGCGCCCGATACGGTGAGACCGTGAACGGAATGAGCCTCCTTCTGGCCCGCCGGCTGGTCGAAGCGGGTGTCCCGTTCATCACGGTCTTCTGGAAAGAGAATGAAAAGAAGCTGGCGAAGAAGTGCGCGAGCGCCGGCGGCTGGGACACACACGGCAACAACTTCAACTGCCTCAAGGATGACCTGCTGCCCGAGTTCGACCGTGCCTACTCGGCCCTCATCGAAGACCTTGCCGACCGGTCGCTTCTGCAGTCGACTCTCGTGATGGTGACGAGCGAAATGGGGCGGACCCCGAAGATCGGCGACCGACGGTCGGGAGGGGTCAACGGCGCCGGCCGCGACCACTGGACGCACTGCCTGACCGACGTCCTGGCGGGTGGCGGGATCCGCGGGGGACAGACGTACGGTTCAAGCGACCGCTTCGGCGAGTACCCGGCAAGCCTGCCGGTGACGCCGGCGGACGTGACGAAAACCGTCTATCACGCCATGGGGGTGCATAACCTGGAGGCGATCGACGCCCAGGGCCGCCCGTACAGCCTGCTGGACGAAGGGGAGCCGATCCTCGGCCTGTTCGGCTGACACGAGCCTTACCCGTGCTTCGTGGTTTCGTCCGTCGCTCCCTCTCACGTATTAGCCGACACGCGCTGGCGTCCGGTTCTCACATTGGAACAGGCACCGGCGGCCGATCACCTCCCCGGCATCGGCCCTCTGTCCGCCGGTCGCCCTGGAGGAGGGCCGAAGCCTCCCGGCCCGCCGGGAGCACCACCCCCCGGACCCCCAGGGGGACGGAACCCTCCCGGTCCACCCTGAGGCGGATTCCGAAGCCCCTTCAGGATCTTTCGCTGCTCCTCGTTCAGCAGGGTTTCGATCCTGGCATCGGTCTCCTTCTGGATCTCGGCAAGCTGCCGTCTCTGCTCGTCCGTCAGCTTCAGCTGGTCCTGCTGCGGGATCGAAAAGATGTCCCCCGCCCTCGCTCCCATGACGAATCCGGGGCCACCGAAGCCTCCGAATCCGCCGAACGGACCGAATCCCTGGGGAATGAATCCCTTCCTCGTCCCCGCCAGCTGGGCGGCGACCGACTCCGTGCGGACCTCGATGAAGGTCGACAGCTCCGGCGGCGCACCGAACATTCCCCCGCCCGGGCCGTTCCCTTCCTGACGCTTCGCCGCCGCCTGCGCGTCCCGCTCGCGTAACGGCTTCGCCACCTCTTCGAGTCGTGCGAGTTCGGCCAGCAGCCGTTCTTTCGCAAACGGTACGGCCGCGAGTTCCTTGAGCAACGACTGATACCTCTCGCGGATCTCCGGCGTGGCCAACAGCCGGTCGGTCAGCTTATGCCCCCCGCCGTAGGGACGCGTCAGGCTCAGATCCATGTTCTGAGCCGCATTGCCGAAGTTCGCGAACGCACGGTCGAGGTCCCACGGCAGGAAGGTGAGCTTCCGGGTCACCGGGTGAAGATAGAGGTAGAAGTTGTGCCCGCCGGTGAAAATGCTGTCCGTGCTCGCGACGAAGGAGGTGGTCGCAAGAAACCGCAGGTAGTTGTCCACGTCGAGGTAAGAGTCGATCTCCTTCCGGAACGTGGTATCGTCGGCCCGATCGACGAGCCGGGCGAAGGCGATCATCCGCTTCGCCTCGGCGGCCTTGGCGTCCCGCTTGGGGGCATAGTTCGTCCTGTAGCGTTCCCAGTCGTCCCCGTGGTCGATGAAGTCACGGAGCCCCTCGGGCTTCATCAGGAGCCCCTTGTCCTCTCCGAAGCGGTCGCGGAGGAATGGCTTGTCGATCTCTTCGACGATCGTGTAGAGGCCGAGCAGTTCCCTGTCGTGCTTTCCTGAAACAGTGAGTCGCACCTCGGCAAAGGCGGTCCGAGGCGACGGGATTCCCGCCGCGCGGTAGATCTCGTAACCGAGAGACTCGCGGCACTTCGACGGATCGGTCACGCCGCAGTGAAGGTTGATCGTCTTCGATCCGCCGAACCGCCCCTCGCCCCCCGCGCGGTCGAGGTCGATCTTGAACGACTTCTTGATGCTCCGGCTGGCGTCGACGATCGTTCCGTTCCCCTTGTAACGGACGCCGACTTTCTGAAACGTCTGGTCTCCGACCGTGACCGCGCCGGTTCCCCAGGGGAGATCGACGCCGAAGGTGTTCCGGTGAACCTCGCGCCCCGGATCGATCGGATTCTCGGGTGTCTGGGCCGGCGGCTGACCGAAGCCCACTCCGAACCCGGGGAAGCGGCCCGTCC
>JAEYWB010000589.1 GCA_023429275.1 Planctomycetota bacterium | reverse complement strand
CCTATGACGAGTCCGGGAAGGCGACGACGGTCGCCGACGGCTTCAAGGGGAATGATCTCGTTGTCCTGAACAACGGCTCGATCTATGTCACCAACCCCGGCTGGGACGGGAAGTCACCGAGCCAGGTCTGGCACATCAATCCCAAGGGGGAGAAGAAGGCCGTCGACACCGGCCTCAAGTTCTCGAACGGCCTGACGACCTCGCCCGACCAGACGCTGCTGTATGTGGCCGACAGCCGCTCCCACTGGGTGTACAGCTATCAGATCCAGGAAGACGGAACGCTCAAGTACAAGCAGAAGTACTACCACCTGCACGTTCACGACCGGGACGATGACAGCGGGGCGGACGGGATGCGTGTCGACCGGGACGGCCGGCTCTATGTCGCGACCCGGATGGGGCTGCAGGTCTGTGACCAGGCCGGGCGGGTGAACTGCATCATCCCGACGCCGAACGGAAAGGTCTCGAACCTGACCTTCGGCGGCCCGCAGATGGACACGATCTACGCAACCTGCGGCGACAAGGTGTTCAAGCGGAAGGTGAAAGTGCAGGGGGCGCCGTCGTGGCAGCCGCCGATCAAGCCCGCCGCTCCGCGGCTGTAACACTCGCCGATGACAGCGGCGACTCTGACGCCGGACGCGCCGATCCTGTAAAATCTCAGGGATGTCGCACCGGACCGGCCTCTTCGACAAGCCCGCATTCGACGAACTGCGCCGTGAGGCGAGGATCGATCCGCTCGTCGTGCGCCGGTTGCGGATCGACCTCTGCAAGAAGTTCCTGGCCGATGAGGCGGCGCTGGCAGCGTTCCCCGCGGGCGAGCGAGTGGCTGTCCACTCGCTCGAGTTGTTCCGTCGCTGTGACTCCGAACTCGACGGCGCGTCGAAGCTGCTGTTCCGCACATCCGCCGGGATGCTGATCGAGTCGGTGATTCTTCGCCTGGCGACCGGACGGACGACCCTCTGCGTCTCCAGCCAGGTCGGATGTGCGGCGGCGTGCGACTTCTGTGCGACCGGCAGGATGGGGATCGCGCGGAATCTCTCGTCGGCCGAGATCCTCGACCAGGTGCTTCAGGCGGGCCAGCTTCTCGCCGGGGAAGGGCGGACGCTCCGCAACGTCGTCTTCATGGGGATGGGAGAGCCGTTTCACAACGAGGAAGAGCTCTTCGGCGCCATCGAGACTCTCATCGCTCCCGAGTTCTTTGCCCTTTCGCCCGCCAAGATTCTCGTCTCGACGGTCGGTGTGGCGGACGGAATGCTTCGCTGTGCCGAGCGGTTTCCGAAGGTCCATCAGGCCCTCAGTCTTCACAGCGCGAATCAGGCGGTCCGGGAGCGGCTGATTCCACTTGCCCGGCGATTCCCGCTCGATCGGCTCCGGGAGACGGTCGAGATTCTGAATGGCCGATTCGGCCAGCGGCTCATGGTCGAGTACGTCCTGCTGGCGGGGATCAATGATTCCCCTGCCGACGCGGCCGAACTCGTCGCCTGGCTCCGGGGGCTCGACGTTCACGTCAACCTGATCCCCTACAACGCCATCGATGAGGCCCCGCACCTCGTTGCGAGCGATAAGGCCACCCGTGAACGGTTCGCCGCCGTCCTCAAGGAGGCTAAGCTGCCGACCACGATGCGGTATTCGCTTGGCCAGGACATTGCGGCCGCCTGCGGTCAGCTTGTCCGCCACGAGAACCGCCTTCACGCACTCGCTCAGATTCCTTTGAGTTCCAGTCCCTGAAGGGCCGTTCCGGAGCGGAAAACCCGGATGTGGTCGTGCAGGCGCGGCTGCCCGAGATTTCGGCATTTCTGGTGCGGAACGCCGCAATTCCTTGACGATGATGAGGCCCATCCGTAGACTCCCGCTTATCGAGAAGCGGTCTTCCGATCAAATTAACCAATCATGCATCTCCGCAACGTTGAGCTTTTCTGCGACATCGTTGCCTGCCGCAGCTTTTCGAAGGCTGCGGAGATGCGGAAAATTTCCCAGCCTGCCGCCACCCAGATCATTCAGCAACTCGAAGAGCATCTTGGGGTTTCGCTGTTTGACCGGACCGTTCGTCCTCCGGAATTGACCCCGGCGGGGCAGTTGTACTTCGAGAAGTGTCGCGAACTTCTCGAGATGTACCGGTCCATTGAAGACTCTGTTCGGCGACTAGGAGATAAAGTCGTTGGCCGAGTGAGAGTTGCGTCGATTTACTCGGTTGGTCTCCTGCAGATGGCCGAGTATGTTCGGCGGTTCGAGGAGTTGTTTCCGGAAGTCGAGGTCCGCCTCGATTATGTCCATCCCGACGAGGTGTATGCCCGGGTTCGCCGAGATGAGGCGGATCTCGGGATCGTCTCGTATCCGACCGGGGGGGACGACATCACGGTCATCCCCTGGGTCGAACAGGAGATGGTCCTGGTCGTGAAGCCAGGGACGGAACTGGCCGTCCACGACAATGCGACCCTCGATGTGATCCGGGGAATGGAGTTCGTGGCCTTCACGCCCGACCTCAAGATCCGGAAGGAAATCGACCGTCTCCTGAAGCGGAAGAACATCCCCGTCAAGGTGACGCACCAGTTTGACAACGTCGAGAACATCAAGCGTGCGGTGGAGATCGGTGCGGGGGTCGGAATCCTTCCCCTGCCGACGATCCGCCGCGAACTGGAGATCGGATCGCTCCATGCGGTCCGGCTGCAGAGTGTCGACCTGAGCCGCCCGCTCGGGATCGTCCAGAAACGTCACAAGCATCTTCCCGCCGCGGCGGAGAAGTTCGTAGGCCTGTTGAAAGAGAATGCCGGACTCGCTGAGTCCGCGACGGCGATCAAGGCTGCATCGTCGCACTGAGGGGAGCGTGGAACGCTCCGGGTCAGCGGAGCAACCACCCGTGGTCGCTCCCCCGACCTCGAACATTTTCGAGAGTCAATTCGCTCGCTTCATCGAAACCTTCACACGCGTGCAGACCGTCGCCCTCCTGACCGCCGATGAGAACGCCCGACTGCCGGAAGACGGCCGTCGCACGGAACTCGTGCGCGGCGAGGTGCTGGAGATGAATGTCCCTGTTCCGAGACACGGCGAGGTCTGTCTCAATCTTGGTGCGGCCCTCAAGGCATATCTCAAGTCGAATCCTGTCGGGCGTGTGGCAAGCAACGATGCGGGGGTCTTGACCGAACGGAACCCGGACTCTGTTCGGGGGCCTGACCTGTTCTTCATCAGCCACGTCCGCCTCCCAGGGCGGCACTTGCCCACGGAATACCTGGCCACGGCGCCGGAAATCGTTTTCGAAGTCCTTTCGCCGACAGATCGCTGGGCGGACGTCTTTCGGAAGACGGGAGAGTATCTCGCGGCGGGAGTCGAGGTCGTCTGCGTCGTCGACTTCGATGACGAGACCGTTCACCTCTACTTCGATCGCAAGCCCGAAGTCGTCCTGCGGATCGGTGACCTCCTCACGTTCCCCGATCAACTTCCCGGTTTCTCGTTGCCCCTCACCGAACTTTTCGAATGACCTGAGAGTCCTGGCTTCGCAGCCGTCTGGACGTCCTGAACTGAACATCGCCGGCCGTCGGGCCGGAGTCTGTCGAGTCGAGTGCCCTATGAATCGTCACGAAATTGAACTGACCGCCAATGGTCTCCCGCAGCCGTTCGGCCTCTATTCGAATGAGCAGGAGCATGATTCCTGCGGCGTCGGCTTCGTCGCCCACATTAAAGGGGTCGCGTCGCGGCAGATCATCGAAGACGCCGAGCGCATCCTGCGGCACATGACCCACCGCGGCGCGTGCGGCTGCGAGGAGAACACCGGCGACGGAGCGGGGATTCTCACGGCTCTGCCGGACGAGTTCCTCCGCAAGGTCGCGCGGCGGGATCTCGCTGTCGATCTCCCGGCCAAGGGGAGCTACGGCGCCGGCCTCGTGTTCCTGCCGAAGGACGACGCCGCCCGCGAAGAGTTCAAGCAGACGGTCAACAAGATCATCGCGGCCCAGGGCCAGAAGCTGATCGGCTGGCGGGACGTTCCGCAGGATCCGGACGGCGCCGACATCGGGCCCTCGGCCCGCGCGGCGGAACCGGACATGCAGATGCTCATCGTCGGGGCCGCGGCCGGCCTCGATCAGGAAGCTTTCGAGCGGAAGCTGTTCGTCATTCGCAAGCTTGCGAGCCACTCCATCCGCGAGGGGAGCAACAAGTTCGCGCTGGCGTTCTACGTCTGCACGCTGTCGTCGAGAATCCTCGTCTACAAGGGGATGCTCACCCCCGAGCAGGTCATCAAGTATTTCCCGGACCTCCGCGACCCGGACTTCAAGAGCCATCTCGCGATGGTTCACAGCCGGTTCTCGACGAACACTTTCCCGAGCTGGGACCGCGCCCACCCGCAGCGGCACATCGCCCACAACGGCGAAATCAACACCGTGAAGGGGAATGCCAACTGGACGTTCGCCCGGCAAGGGGTCATGCAGTCGCCGCTGTTCGGCGATGACATCAAGAAGCTGTTCCCGGTCTGCGAGCCGCACTGCTCGGACTCGGGCAACTTCGACAACGCCCTCGAGATGATCTACCAGTCGGGGCGGTCGCTTCCCGAAGCGATCATGATGATGGTCCCCGAGGCGTGGCAGAACCACCACGACATGCCCGAGTACAAGCGGGCGTTCTACGAGTACCACTCGGCCCTGATCGAGCCGTGGGACGGCCCGGCCTCGATCTCGTTCACCGACGGCAAGGTGATCGGCGCGACGCTCGACCGGAACGGTCTCCGCCCGAGCCGGTACTACGTCACCCATGACGACCGGGTCATCATGGCGAGCGAAGTCGGAGTGCTCGATATCGACCCGAAGACTGTCAAGCTCAAGGGGCGCCTCCAGCCCGGCAAGATGTTCCTGGTCGATTTCGAGCAGGGACGGATCATCGGCGACGAGGAGCTCAAGAAGGACATCTGCCAGCGCCGTCCGTACGGCGAGTGGATCAAGGCCCAGCGGCTGGAACTCGCCGAGCTCCCGCCGGGTCCTGCGGTTCCGCATATCCGCGGCGAGCATCTCCTCCAGCAGATGCAGGCCTTCGGTTACAGCACCGAGACGCTGCAGTTCATGCTGATCCCGATGCTGAACTCGAAGAAGGATCCCATCAACTCGATGGGGGACGACACGGCGCTCGCCTGCCTCAGCGATCAGCCGCGGATGCTGTACGACTACTTCAAGCAGCTCTTCGCCCAGGTGACGAACCCCGCGATCGACTCGATCCGCGAGGAGGTCATCATGTCGCTCGAGTGCTACATCGGTCCTGAGGGGAACCTTCTCGAGACGACCGCCGAGCAGGTCCACCGCCTGCGGGTCCCGCACCCGATCCTGACCGACGAGGAGACCTCGGCGATCAAGTCACTCAAGGGCCACCGCGGCTGGACGACGAAGACCATCGACATCACCTGGCCGACGAGCGCCGGCCCCGCCGGCATGCGGCCCGCCCTGGAGGCGGTGTGCGCCGCGGTCGAGAAGGCGATCGAAGAGGACTACGAGATCGTCGTCCTCAGCGACCGGGCCAGCGGTGCGGACCGGGTCGGCATCCCGGCCCTGCTCGCCGCCGGAGCGGTCCACCATCACCTCGTTCGCAAGGAGCTCCGGACGCGGATCGGCCTCGTCGTCGAGACCGCCGATGCCCGGGACGTCCACCAGTTCTGCCTGCTGACAGGGTTCGGGGCGGACGCCATCAATCCCTACCTCGCCTTCGAGGCGATCCGGGATGCCAAGGACCACGGCGAGCTCAAGGAGAACTTCACCGAGCAGAAGATCGTCGCCACGTACCGTGAAGCGATCCGCAAGGGGATGCTCAAGGTCATGGGGAAGATGGGGATCTCGACGCTCCAGAGCTACAAGGGAGCCCAGATCTTCGAAGCGGTTGGCATTTCGAGCGAGGTGATCGATTTCGCCTTCTGCGGCACCGCGAGCCGGATCAAGGGGATCGGCTTCGAGGTCATCGCCGAAGAGACGATCCGCCGTCACGAGATGGGCTATCCGAGCCGCACCGAGACCGAGCGGCTGCCGGTGCTGCCGAACTACGGCAACGTCCACTGGCGGCACGGCGGCGAAAAGCACATGTGGAACCCGTTCACGATCTCCGAGCTCCAGGCCGCGGCCCGCTCGGGAGACCGGACGGCCTACACCCGCTTCGCCAGGCTCGTCAACGAGCAGACGCACAAGGAAGGGACGCTTCGCGGCCTGTTGCGGTTCAAGACCCGCACACCGATCGCCCTCGACGAAGTCGAACCGGCGAAGGAGATCGTCAAGCGGTTCTGCACCGGGGCGATGAGCTACGGCTCGATCTCGAAGGAAGCCCACGAGACGATGGCGATCGCGCTCAATGTCCTGCAGGGGCGCAGCAATACCGGTGAAGGGGGCGAGGACTATGAGCGGTTCGTCCCGCTGGAACTGCCGCCCGAGCGCCACGCCTCGATCGCCAAGGTTGCCGAGAAGTTCGGCCTCAATGGCGACTCGGCGAAGAACATCTATTCCAAGCGGTCCTCCATCAAGCAGGTGGCGAGCGGCCGGTTCGGCGTGACGTCGTGGTACCTCACGAATGCCGACGAGATTCAGATCAAGATTTCCCAGGGAGCGAAGCCCGGGGAAGGGGGAGAGCTTCCGGGGCACAAGGTCGACAAGACGATCGCCGCCACCCGGCACTCGACCCCCGGGGTCGGCCTCATCAGCCCGCCGCCGCACCACGACATCTATTCGATCGAAGACCTGTCGCAGCTGATCTTCGACCTCAAGAACTCGAACCCGAGCGCCCGCGTCAGCGTGAAGCTCGTCTCCGAGGTCGGGGTCGGCACGATCGCGGCGGGTGTCGCCAAGGGGCACGCCGACAAGATCCTCATCTCCGGCGACTCCGGCGGAACGGGTGCCTCGCCGCTGACGAGCATCAAACACGCCGGCCTGCCGTGGGAGCTCGGGATCGCCGAGACCCACCAGACCCTCGTGATGAACGACCTCCGCAGCCGGGTGATCGTCCAAACCGACGGCGGGCTCAAGACCGGCCGCGACGTGGTGATCGCCGCGATGCTCGGCGCCGAGGAGTTCGGCTTCGCTACGGCACCGCTGATCACGCTCGG
>JAEYWB010000529.1 GCA_023429275.1 Planctomycetota bacterium | reverse complement strand
GCTTCACGCCCTCGCCGGATTGACCGAGATTGATGACGGCCAGGTCACCGTCGACGGGCAGGACCTCGCCCGGCTCTCGGACGCCGAACTGACGCGATTCCGCCGTGACCGGATCGGGCTGGTCTTTCAGGCGTTCAACCTCATCTCGAGCCTCTCGGCCGAGGACAACATCCGGCTTCCCGCCCCCGAGTCCCCCCAACTGGCGGCGAAGGTCCAGACTCTGCTGGAGCGTCTCGGCATGACCGGGCGGAAGACGCACCGGCCCGACGCGCTTTCAGGAGGGGAGCAGCAGCGCATCGCGATCGCCCGGTCCCTCGTGTGCGACCCTTCGATCATCCTGGCCGACGAGCCGACCGGCAGTCTCGACTCCGTCTCGGGGCAGGAGATCTGCCGGATCCTTCGCGAGCTTTGTGACGAACAGGGGCGGACGATCGTCATCGTCACGCACGAGCCGCATGTTGCCATGTGGGCCGACCGCGTCGTCGTCCTCCGGGACGGCCGGAACCAGGCGGAGTTTCGAACTTCCGGCCGGCACGATCCCCAGGAGATCGCCGCGGCCTATCAGGAGGCATTGCACGCTCGGCTGGAGGCGGCGCGATGAGGAAGGTCCTTCAGCTCGCCATCGCCTTCCTCCGCGAACATCCCTCCCGAGTCGCCCTGACGTCGCTGGCAACAATGGCGGCGACGTGCCTGGTTGTGTGGATCACCGCGGGGTATGACTCCCTGATCCAGACCTTCGACTTCTGGGCGAGCAAGGCGCTGGGGCACTACCAGATTTCGATCGGCCCCATCGCAATGGAGGGGAACCCGGTCGTCCCGCGCGAGGTTCTCGATGCGATGCGGTCCGACCCGTCGGTCGCTTCGGCCGAGCCGGTCTGGATGTCGCGGGTCGTCATCCGGCCCCGCGTCGCTTCGGGTGCCGCCGGTGAAGGGACCGCGAACACGGCGGAGGGGCGACTTCAGGGGATCGGCGGCCCACCGGGGCGGCGCTCCGAGTTCACGCTGCTCGCCCTGGACTCCGCCACGCCCCCCTTCGATCTCGCCGGTCGCTGGCTCTCACGAGAAGGGGAGGCCCGTGAGGCCGTTCTCACCCGAGCGGCGGCCGAGCGTTTGAAGGTCCAGGAGAATGACACCATCACGGTGACGGCTGCGGGCCAATCGCAGGACCTGACCGTCATCGGCCTGCTGGACGCCCCCTCTCTCGGAGACGGGACCTATGCGGTTCCACAGATCCTCATTCCCGGTGCGGGAGACCTGTTCATTTCGAACGCGACCGCGGAGCAGCTCTTCGGGACGCCTCCTCGCATCAGTTTTATTGGAGTCGCCATCAAGCCGGAGGCGGATCTCACGAAGTTCCGGTTCGGCTGGGGGCCGAAGCTCAGCCATTTCTCGACGCCCGTCCAGTTTCAGGAGGCATTCGAGATCGAGGAGGCGCTCGATGAGAGTGCGTCGGCCGACAATGTCCGGATCCAGTCGTACGCCACCACCGGGATCGCGATGTTCGTGGCGATGCTGGTGATCTTCGGCACGGTCAGCATGGGGGTGACCGAACGGGTCCGACAGTTCGCCGTCCTGCGGGCGCTCGTCCTGACGCGGCTTCAGCTTTGCCTGCTGATCTTTGCCGAAGCCCTGTTGCTCGCTTTGATCGGCTTCGCCGGGGGACTGCTCGTCAGCAGTGTGCTCCTGGGAGTCCTCGGCCGGCTGGCGGCGCGGCTCCTTCACCACGGGACCACGATCGGTCCGCAGAGTGTCACACTCGCGGCGATCGCGACCTTTGGCGGAGCAATCTTCGCGGCCATCATCCCCGCCTGGCGGGCCACCCGCGCGCGACCGGTCGACGCCATGGCCTCCGGTCCGCAACCGGCCACGGCGAGGCTCCCCCTGCGGACGATCCTGATCGGGACGGGACTGATCCTCGTCAATCCCCTGCTGACCTTTGTCTTCCCTCCACGGTTCGACAGCGGCGTCTATGTCGCGATGGCCGTCGGATTTGCGTCGATGTCTGCCGGGTTCATTCTCGCGGCCCCGGCAATCGTGGCGTTTGTCGATCGCGTCGGCGGACCGGCTTTGGCCCGGCTCGTCCGCATCGATCCCAAGCTCCTTGCCAGCCAGATCACAAGCCACGTCTGGCGGACGGCGGCCGCCTCCCTTTCGATGGCCGTCGGCCTGGGGCTGTTCATCGGCCTGCAAGTCTGGGGTTTCACGATGCTCGACGGCTTCCTCGTCGGCCCGTGGGCGCCGGATGCCGTACTCGCCTTCCAGTCGGGGGGACTGCCGCTCGAGAAGCTGCCGGAGATCGCCCGTCTTCCCGGTGTCGACCCGGAACACTGCCTGCCGATCGTTGTCGAGCAGCCCCGCCTGCTCGAGGACATCACCGGCAGTGCCGAGCGGGCCTCTGTCATCCGGCAGGACAACGTGGTGCTCGTCGGTATCGACCCTCACAAGGCATTCGGCGGGACCAGTCCCTTGTTTGACGTGGAGTGGGCGGAAGGGGCGCCGGAGAAGGGAATCGAGCAAATGGCCGCCGGTGGAGGCTGTCTCGTCCCCGATCACTTTCTGACCGAGACGAAGCTGAAGCTCGGCGACTCGTTCGACCTCGTACCGCCGGAGAACCCGAAGACGGCGGTCCGCTACCGTATCGCCGGGGCACTCCGGCTGCCGGGCTGGCACTGGCAGACCAAGATGACCGGCTTCCGGTCGCGGACACACCGCGCCGCGGCGCTGGTCTTCGCGAGCTACGACCGCGTCTCCGAGGATTTTTCGCTTCCTGAAGCGACGCATCTGTGGCTCGACTACTCGGAGCCAAAGGCAGACGCCAAGGCGATTACTGCAGCGGCGAAAGAGATCTACGCTTCCGCTTTGCCCGAGAAGGCGAAGGAGGAGGGCGGTCCGAAAATCCGGCTGATGGCGGTGGAAGACATCCGGCAGATGACCCGCAACAACGCCACCCGCTGGATCTGGGGAGTGAGCCTGCTGCCGCTCGTCTCGACGGCCATCGCCGGGCTCGGTGTCCTCAACGTCATCCTGGCGTCGATCCGTAGTCGGCGGTGGGAACTCGGCGTGATGCGCTCGATCGGGATCGGCCAGTCGTCGATCGTTCGGGCGATCCTGGCCGAAGGGTTTCTCATCGGCCTTGTGGCGGTTCTCCTGAGCCTTGGCTTCGGGCTTCTCGCGGGATGGTGCGGCTGCGGTATGGCCCAGTAC
>JAEYWB010000479.1 GCA_023429275.1 Planctomycetota bacterium | reverse complement strand
CCCCCGCCGGGGGGGGGCCCGCGCCCCGCGGCCCGGCCCCCGACGGCAGGGCGAGCGTGAGCTCGTGACCCGATTCGCTGTACATCGAGCGGGTCGCCTCGACGGCGCTGCGGACGATGTCCGCCAGAGCGACGCGGTCCTTCTTCAGAACGACCTTGCCGCTCGTGATCCTCGAGATATCGAGGAGATCGTCGACGAGACGGATCAGGTGCTGTGTCTGCCCCTCGAGAGTCCGGCGAACCTCCGCCACGGTCTCGCGGTCGTCGCCGGCGAGCTGCATGAGCTCGAGTCCCATGCGGATCGGGGCGAGCGGGTTACGAAGCTCGTGCGCGAGGGTCGCGAGGAACTCGTTCTTGCGGCGGTCCGCCTCACGAAGCGCCTCTTCGGCCTTCTTCTGTTCGGTGACGTCCCGGGCGATCTTCGACGCGCCGATGATCCGCCCCTTGGAATCGCGTAGAGGCGAGACACTGAGCGAAATGTGGAGGAGCGTGCCATCCTTCCGGCGGCGCACCGTCTCATAGTGGTCGATCGGCTCGCCGCGGCGGATCCTCTCGAGGATACCCGGTTCCTCGTTGTGGCGGTCCGGAGGGATCAGCATCATCACAGGCTGGCCGACGGCTTCCTCTGCGGAGTATCCGAACAGCCGCTCCGCGCCGCGGTTCCAGCTGGCGATGATCCCGTTGAGGTCCTTGCTGATGATGGCGTCATCCGAGGACTCGACGATGGCTGCGAGACGCGTGCGGATCTCTTCCCCGCGGCGGCGCTCCGTGAGGTCGACCATCGATCCGACCATCCTGACCGCCCGCCCGTTCTCGTCATGCACGATCTGGCCGCGGTCCAGGACAAACGCGGCGGTGCCATCGGCGCGGAGAAAGCGGTACTCGTCGGTCCACTCCCGTTCCCCGCTGTTGATCCGCTCATGGATCCCGTGAACCATCCGGTCCCGGTCCTCGGGATGAACGTGCTCGTACCACCACGTTGCGGTCGGTTCGACCTGGTCGGGTCGGAAGCCGAAGTTCGTCAGGAGTCCCTCGTTCCAGACGATCTGGCCGGTCCGCAGGTCCCAGTCCCAGATCGCGTCGTTCGCGGCATCGCCGATCAACCGGTAACGGAGTTCACTTTCGCGAATCTGCCGCTCGGCTTTCCGCTGTTCGGAGACGTCGCGGAAGATGAGCACGACGCCGAGAATGCCGCCGTCGGCGTCCCGGATCGGAGCGGCACTGTCGTCGATGGGCCGCTCCGTCCCTGACCGATCGATGAGCAGGGTGTGATTGGCGAGGCCCACGACATGCCCGCTCCGCAAAACCTTCTCGACCGGGTTCTCGACGGGGCGACGGGAATTCTCGTTGATGATATGGAAGATCTCGGTCAGGGGCCGTCCCATCGCTTCTTCGAGGGGCCAACCCGTGAGATCGGCCGCGACAGGGTTCAGGAAGGTCACGTTCCCCGTCATGTCCGTCGTTACGACGGCGTCGCCAATGCTCGACAATGTCACCCGGAACCACTCCCGCTCCCGATGCAGGGTCTGCTCAACGGTCTTGCGCTCCGTGACATCGATCGTGACGCCGACAAGCTTGAGATCGTCCTTTCCCTCTTCCGGGACCTGCGCCTGGCCGCGCTCTTCGAGCCAGATCGTCCGTCCGTCGCTCGGACGGCGGATCCGGTATTGGCTGAAGTAAGTTCCTCGCCGCTCGATGGCCGAGGCGAGGGCGATCCGATGGGCCGGGAGGTCTTCGGGATGGATCAGGGCCATCCCGTCCTCTCCCCGGGCGATCGGATCCCCCTCCCGAACGCCATAGACTTCCCAGGCGTTGGGAGAGACCGCGGCGACATCCGTCTTCGGGTTCCATTCCCAGGCGACCATGCGGGCCGCTCCGAGAGCCCGGCGAAGCTGTTCTTCGCTCTTGCGAACCCGCTCGCCAGCTTCCCGCCGCACACGGGCAATCTGCAGGTGTCCCCCGACCCGGGCGAGCAGCTCGCGGGCGCTGAAAGGCTTGACGAGGTAGTCGTCCGCCCCGGCGTCCATCCCTTCGACCCGGCTCTCCTCTCCGGCTCGCGCGGAGAGCATGATGATCGGGACCTCTTCCGTCCGCGGATCGGCGCGAAGTCGCTTCAGGAGGCCGAAGCCATCGAGGCGCGGCATCATGACATCGGTCAGGACGAGGTCGGGCCTTTCGCGTTCGAGAAACTCGCAGGCCGCCTCGCCGTCGCCGACGCTCTCGACCCGGTAGCTCTCCGACAACAGACGCGTCACGTATTCGCGCATGTCCGCGTTGTCATCGGCCACGAGGACCAGCGGGAGCGCTCCGTTCTCCTGAGCGACGATTCCCTTCGACCGTGGCCTTTCGGTCCGGTCACCCGACAGGGACGCCGGCTCCTCGGCTTCCCCCAGGAGCCATCGTCTCGCTTCCTGGACGAAGGGGTTCGCCTCCTCATCGGCCACCGTGTTGGAGCTGCGTTCATCCAGACGGTCTGCCGGAAGGTGCTCCGCGCCGTAGGGGATCGATATGACGAAGGTCGTCCCGCGGCCGATTTCGCTTTCGGCCCGGATTCGTCCGCCGTGAAGGCGAACCAGCTCTTGGACGAGCGCCCGGCCGATGCCGCTCCCCTCGTGTGTGCGGCCCCCCGCATTCTCGATC
>JAEYWB010000470.1 GCA_023429275.1 Planctomycetota bacterium | reverse complement strand
CGCTGGGGGTCAATCTCAACCCGGACAAGATCTGCAATTTCGACTGCGTCTACTGCCAGGTGGACCGGTCGGAGGAGGCGGAGCCGGAAACGACGTTCGTCGAGATGGACCAGCTGTTCGCCGAGATGGAGCACCTCGTCGACGAGATTCAGAGCGGCGAGATCTGGAAGCATCCGGCGTTCTCATCGGTGCCGAAGGAATTGCGCCGGTTCAACGACATCGCGTTCTCGGGGGATGGGGAACCGACAAGTTACAAGAACTTTGACGAGATCATCCGCCGGACGGCCGAGCTCAAGCGCTCGCGCGACCTCCCGGAGGTCAAGCTGGTCCTGATCACCAACGCCAGCCTGTTCCACCGTCCCGTTGTCCAGCGGGGAATGGCCCTGCTCGACGAGAACAACGGTGAAGTCTGGGCGAAGCTGGACGCCGGAACCGAGGAGTACTTCCAGAAGGTCGAGAGGACCCGGATCCCCTTCCAGCAGGTGCTCGACAACCTGCTGCTCGCCGCCCATGTCCGCCCGCTCGTGATCCAGAGCCTGTTCCTCAAGCTCGAGGGGGAGGCTCCGTCGGCTCACGAGATCGAGGAGTACTGCGGCCGACTGAACAACATCAAGCGGCACGGCGGACGGCTCAAGCTGATCCAGATCTACACGATCGCGCGTCGGCCGGCGGAGTCGTTCGTCTCCCCGCTTTCGAACGCCGAGGTGGACGCGATCGTGGAGACCGTCCGCAATCGGACCGGCCTGACCGTGGAAGCGTATTACGGTAGCGAGACCACCTGAGAGAACGGGCGAACCTCGCGAACGTCAGACCGTCCCGGCGCACTCACGCCGCATCCGCATCCGGCGTGCGACTCACTCCTCAGGGGAAACCCCGGAAGTCCCCCGCGCCAATCGGCGGAGCATCGTCTGGCACGCCGCGGCCTCATCGCGAAGGCCGTACTTGATGAAGAACCGCTGCTGGCTCCGCAGCAAGGCTTCGGGCTCGATCTCCAGGTTCCAGCAGAGGGAATGCAGGCAGGCGGGACAGAGGAGAACTTCAGGATCTTTCGAAACGTCCGCGGCGTGATGGAGACAATCGGTGTCAGGGCAGGCGCCGAGCCCGTACAGCGGAGCGATCCCTCGAAATCCCTCCGCCAGGCCACTCAGGACGATACGCCGCGCCTCGGCGGCGGCGATTGGGCCCTCCTGCGGATGGTGAGGCAGAAGAAACAGGCTGGCGTGCGACGCGGCCGCTCCCTGCCCTTCCAGCAGCTCCGTCGTCGGGAGCGGAAAGAGGTCGACCGTCGTGACTCCGACAATCGCATAGGAGTCCGCGGAAAGCCGGGGGGCGAGGACTTCGCGGAGGAGTCCCGCCGAGTCGAGCTGCAGGTCGTTGAATCGCTCATCGAAGCGGCGGAGTTCGACCGGAACCTCCCCCGACGCGATCCGCCTCTGGACACGGATCGGTGTATCGAACGTAATCCCCAGGTACTCCCGGACGATGAGGAGCAGGCGTTCCTCGGTCTGCGAGAGCTCTCCGATGACGCAGAGTGACAGGGGACGTCGCTGGGCATTCCGTGGCGGGTTGGATGCCGCGTACTCCTGGAACCGCTTGTTTGCGGACTCCGCAGCCGTTCCAAGTGCTGCCTCGAGTTCGGGCCAGCGATCCTTGATCTCCGGCCGCGGCGTCGCGTCCCCTGAGCCGGTCCCGACCCGTGCCGCCGTGACCTGCGTGGGAGACGATTCGGTAGGTTTGACCTGTGCCGTCGAGGGGGGGCCGGATGGAGCGGAGGCGGGGATAGACTCGGACGGCCCCTCAGGTGGATCCTTCGATGGCGATGGCGCAACAGGCGACCTTGCGGGGGGCGACCCCGCCGCGGGTCGCTGGGCCTTCTGAACGACCGGAACCCCGGCCGTCGGGTCGTCCCGTCGGCTCAGCCGGTTGAGGTAGAGCTGAATGGCGACCACGGCCACCGCGACAACACCCGTCAGCAGCGATCCGACGAGCAACCAGTTCGGAGGTTCGCCGTTTTCGGACCACAGACGTGATCGCCCGGATGGTGACGGTTCCGACATCGATGCAACTTCCCCTGATCGCCTGCTTCAGCCTCCTCCAGCATATTCGCTCGACAGTGCGGGAGGGTAGCGGGCAGGCAGTCATTGGTCGTGGGGAGAACAATGAGTGCCTGTGTCGGCTGCTGCATCGTTGGTCCTGTCGTTGCTACTCACGACCAACCATCCACTACCCACTCTTCTTCCCACCGGCTACCCTCCGGAACTCCTCTGAAACTTCCCTCTCTCGCAAGAGTCATGAAGATCACGTTCCTCGGAGCGGCCGGTGAAGTCACGGGAAGCCAGCACCTGATCGAGACCCGTGATCTGCGGATCCTGCTCGACTGCGGCTTTTTTCAGGGGCCCCGTTCCGAGTCCCGGACGAAGAACGAGCGGTTCTACTGCCGCCCGAAGGGGCTCGACGGCGTCATTCTCTCCCACGCCCACATCGATCACTGCGGCAACCTCCCCGGCCTCTACCGGGAGGGATACCGCGGGCCGGTCTTCTGTACCGAGGCGACCGCCGATATCTGCGAGGTGATGCTGCTCGACTCCGCCAAGATGCAGGCGGAAGACGCGCGATACCTCTCCCGCCGGCTTCACCCCGGGCACCCCGCCGTCGAGCCGCTGTACACCGAAGACGATGTCTACGGGATCATGCGGAAGTTCCATCCGCTTCATTTCCGCGAGTGGCACGAGCTCGCCCCCGACTGCAAGGTCCGCTTTCTCCCCGCCGGGCACATCCTCGGTGCGGCGATCGTCGAGCTGGAGATCCGGGATGGGACCGAGTGGAAGAAGATCGTCTTCACGGGGGACGGCGGCCGGCGCGGGATGCCGCTCCTGGTCGATCCGGAGCCGGTCGACGGCGCGAACGTCCTCATTACCGAGGCGACCTACGGCAACGAGCTCCATCCTCCGCCGGATGACATCAAGACGGCTCTCCAGAAGATCATCTCCGACACCGTGCGGCGCGGCGGACGGGTGATCATCCCCGCGTTTGCGCTCGGCCGGTCTCAGCAGGTCGTATACTACCTCAATGAGCTCTTCAACGCGGGCCAGCTTGCCGAGGTCCCGGTCTATGTCGACAGCCCGCTGGCGAACCGGGTCACGAAGATCTTTCGCCGGTATTTCGACGAACTGGACGAGGACGTGCAGACGTCGCGGAAGGCCGACAAGGACATCTTTCAGTTCCCGAGTCTCCGGTACATCGAGACGCCGCAGGAAAGCGCCGGGCTGAACGGCCGCAAGGAGCCGTTCGTCGTGATTTCGGCCAGCGGAATGTGCGAGAGCGGCCGTGTCGTGCACCATATCAAGCACGCCGTCGCGGACGAGCGGAACACGATCGTCCTGATCGGCTACCAGGCGCCGGCCACGCTTGGCTGGCGGTTGCAGCAGCGCCAGCGGTATCTCCGGATCTTCGACCGGGAGTTTCCGCTCCGGGCGGAGGTGATCTCGCTGAGTGGTCTGTCGGCCCACGCGGATGCGGCCGACTTCAAGTGGTGGATCGAGG
>JAEYWB010000461.1 GCA_023429275.1 Planctomycetota bacterium | reverse complement strand
CCGGTGACACCACCCGTTCCGGTCGCTCCACCGGTTCCGCCCCCGCCGCCGCTGAGGTAGCTGAAGGTGAAGACCGCGGTGATGTTCTGGAAGGTCGGCAGCACGGCCAGTCGAACGTATCGCCGGTCGGCCGAGATGACCGCCCGAACCGTGAGGGACGAACCTTCCTGAATCGTCTGGATGACAGGCTGGAAGCCGACCGCCGCGAAGCTCACGACCGGGATCAGCGAGACGACGAACGGCCGCCGTGAACCGCTGGTGACGTTACCGAACATCCCGTTGAACAGCGTGACCTTCGGGGCGAACATGACGTTCGACCGGCGGTCGCCCTGGGCAGCACGGATGAACAGGAAGGCTTCGAGGTCGCTGAGGATCGCAAGGCCGAACTGCATACCGGCGTTGAGGTCAGGCCGGCCGAAGCTCGGTTCCGAAAACCCGAACGATCCCTGGCGGAACGGCAGATCGAGGTCTCCGCTGAAGCTGCCGGGCTGGCTCATCCCGACCACGGTGCGGCTCGGCCACTGGTCGCGGCCAATCAGGTTGATGCTCGGTCCCGGAGAGAACGGCCCGGTGCCTCCGCCCACTCCACCAGTGGTCCCTGTCGTACCGGTCGTGCCACCAGTCGTGCCGCCGGTCGTTCCCGTTGTCGACGTTCCGACGCCACCCGTCGATCCGTTGGTCGGGTCGACGAAGCCGAAGGGCCGGAGCGGGTTGAAGTTGTTGTCGACGCCCGGGCCGCCGATCGAGTCCTGGAGGTTGAAGTCGAAGTCGACACCGACCTGCTCGAAGAAGTCGTCGCTGACCGTGATGAACCGGACTTCGATCGTCACCTGGAGGTCCTGGAGACGGCGGAGCTGCTCGAGCAGATCCGAGATTTCCTGGTGGACCTTCTGGGTCTGACGGACGACGAGGCTCAGCGTGCTCTCATGCTTCTCGACCGAGCCCTGGCCGCTCTGTTCCGCCCAGCTTTCGGGGGCGATCGTCGCGGTGAGGAGCGAGGTGAGGGCTTCGAACTGGTACTGACGCTGCTTGTCGGTCATGACCTGGTCGATCGGAGCCTGCGGAAGTCCCGTCAGGCTGACGTCGCCGTTGATCTGGGCCGGAATCTGCGGGAGTCCGCCACCCTGCAACCCGAGCGGGCTGTTGACCGGCTCCATCTGAACCGACGGGGCGCGGACGTTGATCGGGACGACCAGGTCGGCGACCTGGTAGACTTCGACCTTCATCCCCCCCTGCTGGCGGGTCTGGCTGGTGATGTTCAGCACTTCGTTCTCGATCGTGTAATCGAGGTGAAGCTGGCCGAGCATCAGGTTGAGGGCACTGCGGAGCTGGACTCCGTCGACATTGATGCTGATCGGCGTACTGGCGGTGACCTGGACTTCGGAGAGTCCCGGCTCGTCCACCATCACGTTGATTCCCTGCGTGTCCGCGATGTGCTGCATGATCTTCGCGAGAGGCTCGTTATCGAAGTGCAGCGACACCGGGTTCGTCAGGCTCTTGTAGACCCGCATTTCCTGCTCGGTCTTCTCGCGGGCCTGCGTCTGGCCGGGCTTGCGGCGAGCCTTGACGTCCTGCCAGTTCTTGGCGAACGCCAGCGGCTTGTCCGAATCGGTCACCGGGTTGATCATCGAGAGCTCTGCGTCCCACAGCTGGTCGTAGAAGCTCTTTTCCTTGTTGGCCTTGAGGTCTTCGATGTTGTTGACCCGCAGGGCGAACATGCTCTTGAGCTCCATGTTCACGCAGACGGGGTTGTCACCATCGAGCTCCTTGGCCTGCTTGGCGATCTGGTGGGCCTCGGCGAACCGCTTCTGGTCCATCAGGTCGTTGAACTTGTCGACCAGGCTCGCGATCTCCTGCTCGACCCGCACGCGGGCGTCGATCTGACGCTGCACGAGGTTGCGGGTTTCGGCGTTCTTCCGCTCCATCGCAATGACCGGAGCGTGCGTGTGGACGAACGCGTCGATCGAATCCTTCTCGGCCCGGACCGCGGCGGCGAGACGTTCGGTCTCCTTCGGGTCGATCCCGGAGTTCTCGATCGCGGCCAGCGTCTGCGCCAGGAGCTGCTGGGCCTGCTCCGGCTGCTTGTCACGCATCCGGTCCGCACGGTGGATCGCGTTCAGCGTCTCGGTGCGGAGCCGCTCGAGCTTCGAGGCCTGCGAGTTGGTCGCGGCATCGAGATGACTCGGGGCGAGGATCGGCAGCGACTCGCCGGCGTCGTTGGCGGCCTGCTCGTTGTTGACCTGGCGAATCCCGTTCGACTTCCGCGGAGCGAGCTCGCGGAGCTTGTCCTGGAGCTGCTGGCGGACATGGGCCGGAATCTCTTCGCCCGAGTTGTGGCAGGCGAGGAACGACTCATAGGCTCCCGCCCGGTCGCCCGACTGGAGACAGGCGAGTCCCTGACGGTAGAGGTCCGGAGCGGAGAGGCCCGCAGTCACGACCGGCTGACGGGCCGAGACTTCGGCGGCGACGACCTGGACCGGAGCACCAGCCTCTTCGGCGGCCGGCATGGCCGGCGGGGCGGAGCGGCGGGCAATCGCCCGGTTCGTCCGCTCGACATCCGTCATGACCTGTTCCGGCGAGTCTTCGAACAGCTCGTAGGAGACGTTGAACTGGGCGGCTTCCTGGGCCTTGCGGCGGGCACCGGCGGTGTCGCCGGCGGCGATCAGGCGGCGGGCCTCGTCAATGAGGTCCTGGGCCTGAGCCTTCTGCTCTTCGAGCGAAGGTCCCTTCGGAGCAGCCGGGGCGGCACTCCTGCTGGCGTTCTTGCTCGCCACGAGACGGTTGATATCCTCACCCGCCAGCTCCGGACGGTCGTCGAAGAGCTCGTAGGCGACGTCCGCCTTCTGGGCCTGGCGGAGCAGGGCGTCGGCACGGTCGGTGTCGCCGCGCTTCGCCGCTTCGCGAGCTTCCGCGAGCAGCGAGAGGGCCTTCTGACGTTCCTCGTCCTGGGCGGCGGCCTTCGAGGCGGTCTGGCCGGAAGAGGCTTCCTTGCGGCGTGCGAAGGTTTCCTGCTTCGCTTCGATTTCGCTGAGGACGATTTCAGGACGATCGTCCATGACGCTGAACGTCGTGTCGATCTTCTGGGCTTCTTCCGCCTTGCGGCGGGCGGTGGCCATATCGCCGGCATCCATTGCCGCGCGGGCGTCCGCGACCAGCTGGAGGGCCTGCTCGCGAGCGGCGTTCGCCGCGGCGGCCTTCGGAGAGGCCGGCGCCTTGCGGGCCGCGAACACCGCCTTACCCGAATGCTGCTGGATCTCGGAAAGGACGATTTCCGGACGGTCTTCGACGAGGTCGTAGGTGACGTCCAGCTGGCTCGCCTCTTCGGCAAGGCTGCGGGCCTCGTCGAACCGGCCATCGGACATCGCGGCGCGGGCGAGGGTCAGCAGCTGCGTGGCCTGGGTCTTCTCGTCGACTTCGGCCTCGGCGGCTTCGCCACGCGGAGCAAACGCGTTGGCGCGGGGAGCGGCGGGTGCGGAGGCCAGCTCCTTGCGGGCGACGCGGAAGGACTCGGAAGGACCGTTCGGATCGGCCTTCTTCGAATCCTCATGAGCGGCCTGGACGAGTTCCTCATCGTGGCCGATGACTTCTTCCGTCGCCGGGGCGGCGTCGGCGAAGCGGGATCCGGTGGCGGGTCCCTCGATCACCTTGACGAGCTGGGCGGGGGTCGCCTCGTCCGGACGGAACGGGACGCGGAACTGCCGAGCCAGGCTGTCGGCGGTCTTCGCGAGCCGCAGCGCTTCGGCCGAGTCTCCCTGCCGCATGGCGAGGCGGGCCTGCCGCATCAGGTCGTCGACCTTCCGGCGGTTGACGTCAACACCCGACTGGGGGGTGGCTCCCGGTCCGGCGCCGGTCGGGGTATCCCCCTTGTAACGCTCGAACGGGTTGACCTTGGCTTCATCCTGCGCCTTGAGGCGACCGGTGAGCCAGGCACTGGTCGCGACGAGCCCGCCGCAGGTGAGCAGGGTGAGTGTCTTGGACACAGACGGGCCCCTGGACGAGGCCGGACCCGTGTCACGCCGAGTTTTGCGATGTCGCGCCATGGTTCTACCAGAAGGGAACGGGTGAAGGGGCCGTGAACGGACAGAGAGTCCGAGGGGCGACGGCCGGTCGAGTCATTCCGCAGTTTGAGTTTCGAGTTGCGGGTGGCTCGTCCGGTCGTCGTCCATCCGTGCTCCCAGTCGCTGTTCAGGAACAGGAATGGGTGGGGGGAGGACAGGAAGGGAGGTTCATCTCATCCGGACTGGGCGAAGGTCGGAACCGACCAGGCTTCGTCTCGGACCTCTCAGATCAGGTGCGCTGGAATCCCGGCGATCCTGACTTGAGGCGGGGTGAATAACAGGCGGTTTTTCGAAGGGTCAAGGGGGGTCACGGAAGTTTTGCCAAAAGTCGTCTTCCGGCGGTTTGCTTCGGCGAGTTCTGCCATTGCCAGCATTTTCATTGGCGGAATCCGCCTGTGCTGTCGAGGGGCCGCCAGCCGCGACGCTGGGCACTCGTTTTTGGAAGGGAAGGAACGGATTTCACCACCAGGACACGTTGACACAGGGAAAGACGGGAAAGCAGCCGGGAGAGACACAGCTTCAGCCAGCCGCTTCGCCGACAGTGATCAGGCTGGAAGCCTGCCTCAATGAGCGTGATGAGCTCTGCTGGTGAGACTGGCCAGGAATGGCAAGCGGAGCTGCGGTTCTCCTCAGCTCTTCTTCCTGGTGTCTTCGTGTCGTTGTGATGAGCTCTCCGCCGCCGCCGCGCTGGAGAGAAGAGCCCTCAGGACTGGACGGTCTCGTCGTAGATCGTCTCGATCGCTCCACCCGCGCGGAGCTCCTTGATGACCGCCTCGGTTCGCCGCTTGCGGTCTTCCTCGAGGAGTTTGGCTTTGAGTTCCTTCTGGACCTCGTCGTCGAACGGCTTGATCCGCTGCTCGCGCCGCGCCGTGACGCGAACGATCTGCAGGGTCTTGCCGTCGTCGATCACGTCGCTGATCTCGTCGACCGGAAGGCCGTCCAGCACTTCGGCGACCTTCCTGTTCGCCAGGCTTCCGGTCTGCGTCCAGTCCCAGTGCCCGCCATCGGAGGCCGAGGCCGCTTCCGAGTACTTGCGGGCGACCTCGTCAAAGCTCTTGCCCGCGCGAAGCTCGCGGATCGCCTTGTCGAGGACCAGGCGGGCCTCGTCCCGGTCGCCGCTATGCTTCTTCAGGATGATCTGGATGTGCTGCCACTTGACCTGCGCGACTTCCGTATAGTCGGCGATCCGCTCTTCATACGCCGCGAGCAGGTCGGGACGGGAGAGTTTCGGATCGTCCCCCGCCTTCGTCTTGATCCACTGCAGTGCGATCTGCTGCTCGCCCCAACGCTTTCGCATCTGCGGCAGCGAAAGACCGTGGGTCTGCAGCATCGCCTCGAGCTCCGGGACCGACTGGGCCTTCGTGACCTCCATCAGCTTCGGAACCATGTTCTTTTCGAACGCTTCGTCGAGCTGCTTCTCGATCGCTTCGAGCTGCTCGGGCTTCAGCTTGATCTTCACCGCATCGACCATCAGCTGCTGGTCAATGTGGTCCTGGAGCTTCTCCTTGAGGGCGGCGTCCTGGGCCTTGCGGATCTCCTCGGGAGGAGCTTTCCCCCTGGCCGCCTCGAACTGCATCATCTGCTCGCCGAGGACGTCGCCGCAGAAGAGGGTCGTACCGTTCACGCGGGCCACGGGATCGAATGACGAGAGCGGACGCCGATGCGTCGCCCCCTCCGCGAACGCGACCTGGGCGATCGGGCGGGAATCTTCGCCGACCTGTTCTTCCGCCTGGCGCTGAGCGATCTCCTCCGCACCCTTGATCCGCGGCGGAGCGGGGCCGACGACAGGATTGCTGACCTTGAACGACTTGCCACAGCCAGTCGCGGCCAGAATCACTGCCGGTAAGAGCCACCACAACTTCATCGTGCCGCGGACATCCATGTCACGGGGGAGGGCCTAGGGCCTAGAGTCCTGGGCCTAGGGCCGGAAAGAACCTT
>JAEYWB010000346.1 GCA_023429275.1 Planctomycetota bacterium | reverse complement strand
CCTATGATCCCCCCATGAACGCTGATCGTCCCCTCAAACTGGCAGTCCTCCTCTCTGGCGGGGGGACGACGCTCCGCAACCTGGCGCGGGCGATTCATGAAGGAAGGGTCAACGCGACGATTCCCCTGGTGATTGCCAGCCGCCCCTGCGGCGGGGTGGAGCTTTCCCGCGAGCTCGGGCTGCGATGTGAGGTGGTCACCCGGCGAAAGAAGGCGGCTCCACAGGTGGGGAGCGTCGAGGGGGCGCGGGCGGAGGGGGGAGACGATCCCACGACGGAATTCAGCAACCGGATTTTCGAACTGGTCCGGGGGGCGGGCGCCGATCTGGTGGTGCTGGCGGGCTTCCTCTCCCGCGTGGTGATTCCGGACGACTACCGCCACCGCGTCATGAATATCCACCCCGCGTTGATCCCCGCCTTCTGCGGCCAGGGGATGCACGGGCACCACGTCCACGAGGCGGTCCTCGCCCGCGGGGCCAAGGTGTCGGGCTGCACCGTTCACTTCGCGGACAACGAGTACGACCACGGACCGATCATCCTGCAACGGGTGGTGCCGGTCCTCGACGATGACTCCCCCGCCTCTCTGGCGGCGCGGGTTTTTGCCGCGGAATGCGAGGCCTATCCGACGGCGGTCCGCCTGTTTGCGGAAGGCCGGTTGCGGGTCCGCAACGATTCCACGGTTGCCATCATTCCGAGCGGCACGAACCGGGGCGAACGGTAGAGCGGACGATTGCGGGGGAATAACGCCTGCAGAATGAAAATGCCCGACAGCAGGAACTGGGAAAGGCGGGCCAGCACTCCCCCGCTCGACCGCTGCCGGGCGCGTGATTCGTACCGGCTTCGCTGACGGATTTCAACTGGAGGGACGAACTCCGTCCGACATTGCTCAAAAATGAGGCACAACCGGCCGGCGATTCCGGTCGTCCAGCCTGGAACCTCGAAATCAGGCCGCTCCGTCACCGCGGAAGGGAGGCATGCGGTCCGTGGGGGACCGAGTACAGCCCTTTCGCCGCTCCGAAGTAGGTGGGGTAATGGTGGCCCCGGTGACACGGGTGAGCCGCGGAGGCGCTCCCCGCGAGGGCGAATCCGAACACGAGAGTGAGTGCAAGAAGAGCCGAGCGACGCAGCATGATGACGCTCCAGGTCCGCATGACGGACAGACGCCCGAATGGGCGGACCTCTCGTCCCGGGCGCCGGCGAGAGGCTCGCGATCGACATCGGGGGATCGCTGCAGAGAATCCTGTTGCGATCCAACTGTCCACAGGAGCCCCGGCTCCATGACAAATCGGCAAGGGGTCAGAGGACCGGCAGCTTGGAGGGGGCGCCAGGTCGTTCTTCGACATACTGCGGCACCGCGTAGCCGGGAAGCCGCTCTCGAAGGGCTCTGACCAGCTCGTGACCTTTCGCCCGGTCGACCTCGAAATGCGCGGTCCCGGCAACCCGATCGAGCTGGTGGAGGTAGTACGGGATCACCCCCAGGTCGATGAGTCGCCGAAGCAGCTCCTCGAGGACCTCGGCGCGGTCGTTGACTCCGCGGAGGAGCACGGCCTGGTTCAGTGTCGGCACGCCCCCCTGCACCAGTCGGCGAAGCGCCTCGGCGCAGTCGGCCGCGACCTCCGCCGGATGGTTGGCATGGACGACCATGATCGGCTGCAGCCGTGTCCCGCGAAGGATCCCGAGCAGAGAGTCGGTCACGCGGTCCGGGAGAACGATCGGCAGACGGCTGTGGATCCGAAGCCGCCGAAGATGCGGAATCGCCGCAAGCCGCTCGATGAGCTGCGCGAGGCGGGCATCGGTGAGCATCAGCGGATCGCCGCCGCTCAGGAGCGCTTCCTCGATCGACTCATCTGCCGCCAGTGCCTCGAGCGCGGGGTTCCATTCATCGAGCCGCCTCGGCTCTTCTCCGTACGGGTAGTGCCGGCGAAAACAGTATCGGCAGTGCACCGCGCACGCGCCGGCTGCGATCAGGAGGGCCCGGCCGTGATACTTGTGGAGAAGCCCGGGTGCCGCGCGGGACGCCCCGTCTCCGACCGCATCCTGTTCGAAGCCCGGCACGACCGCTTCCTCGTCGCCGAGAGGAAGGACCTGGCGAAGCAGCGGGTCGTCGGGATCTCCGGCCTGCATGCGGGCGAGGTAGCTTTCCGGAACCATCACCGGAAAGAGCTCCGCCGCGCGCCGGGCGGGAGCGAGAAGGTCCGCTCCGAGTCCCAGTCGCCGAACAAGCTCGTCCGGATCGCGGACGGCCCGGGCGAGAGAGCGCGACCAGTCGCTCGCCGGTGCCGCGGGGCCCGCGCCGCTCCCACCCGGACTCCGTCCGGAGAACGAGGATATCCCCACAGGGGCCGGCGCGGCGGAAGACTTTGGCAACATGGAGTCGAGATCGTGACGGACGCTCACCGCACCCGGCGGCAAACGGACCATCGTACCGGTTCGATTGACGAAGGCGAGCGGCCAGAACAAAACTCAGAAGTTGTCAGTTTTCAGTTATCAGTGGCCAGATATCAGTTATCAGTTCAGAACCCTCAATGGGCCGTCTCTTCCGCTGCGTGCGTTTTCCCACGCAGACTGAAAACTGAGAACTGAAAACTGACGACTGAGAACTACTTCAACCGGCTTGTCGAGGTGCGGGAGCGACTGGCACATCCGTAGTCCCCTGCACTTTCACCGCGAACGCTTGTCTCGAATGTCTCACTCTACTCTCCCCCTCTCTTCGGCCGGTCTGACGACGATCGGCCTCGACGCCGACGACACCCTCTGGCAGAACGAACAGTTCTTCCGGTGGACGGAGAAGCGGTTCACGGAACTGCTGGCCAACTACGCGGAGGGGGCGGACATCGCTCATCGACTTCTCGAAGCGGAGAAGCGGAACCTGCAGTTCTACGGCTTCGGCGTGAAGGGCTTTACGCTGTCGATGATCGAGACGGCGATCGAGGTGACCGGCGGGCAGGTGCCGGGACCGGTGATCGGCGAGATCCTCGCCGCGGGTCGCGAGATGCTCCGCCACCCGGTCGAAACGCTTCCTGATGTCCGGGAGACGCTGGAACACCTCTCCGGAGCGTTCCGGCTCGTCCTGATCACCAAGGGAGACCTGTTCGGCCAGGAGCGCAAGCTCGCCCAGTCGGGCCTCGGCGACCTGTTTCACGCGGTCGAGATCGTCAGTGACAAGACCTGCTCCACCTACGATCGTCTCTTCCGGCGCCACGGAGATGGCCCCGCCCACAGCATGATGGTCGGGAACTCGCTCAAGTCCGACGTCGTCCCGGCGATCGAGGCGGGGAGCTGGGGCGTTCACATCCCGCACCACCTGACCTGGGTTCTCGAGCATGTCGATCCGCCGGTGGAGGATCCCCGGTTCCGCTGCCTCACCCATTTCGGAGAACTACGGGATCTGGTGGCGCAGCTGGCCTGACCGGTCCCGGGCGGAGTCCGGACTCGCAAGAGGCGATGTCACGAGGGGAGCTGCGAGCGTCCCGGCTTAGAAGCCATTTCAAAACTCCAGGCAGATTCGTTGATCGGTCGTGACGGAGGTTTGCCACAGAGGTCACAGCGCGGCCCAGCCGCAACTGATCCGGCGACCGCGACGATGAAGGATCATGACGAGGGACAGTAGCGCCAGCAGTGGGGCGATGGGTGCTGTACACCGAAGGTGTTGCGTCATAAAGCCCAGGG
>JAEYWB010000262.1 GCA_023429275.1 Planctomycetota bacterium | reverse complement strand
CCCCTCGCGCAGAAGCGACTGGAATCGGCGAGTGACTTTCTCGCTGTCCGCCAGTGGGCCGAGGCGTTCCAGGTCATGGAAGAGGTCGGGCGCGATCACCAGGGAGCGATCGTCGAGGTCGAGCCGGGCCGATGGATCGCCGTCTCCCGACGGATTTCAGAGCTGACAGCCGGACTCCCGCAGGAAGGACTCGACGCCTATCGACGCCGCGTCGACGTACAGGCCGCGGAACTTCTGCGCGAAGCCGGAAACCGGGAGGGAGAAAACGCCGAGACCGCTTCCGCCCCGCTCGAACGGATCGTCGACGAGCTGTTCGCGAGCTCCTTCGGCGATGACGCCCTCCTCCGACTGGGCGCGATCCGTTGGAGTGAAGGGGATCCCGCCGGCGCCCGCGAGCTGTGGAGCCGGCTCCTCCCCAGCGAGGTCGCGCAAGAGGGCCTCCGGTTTCCAGACGGCCTGGATTTCCCCGCAGCTGTCGTGGCGAGAATCGCCCTCTGCGATCTGCTGCTGGGAGATCGGGTTGCCAGCGACCGGCGGATCGCGATTCTGCGCGAGCGATATCCCGACGCGACCGGATCGATCGGCGGCAACTCGGGCCGGCTCGCGGATCTGCTCTCGGAGCTCGCTTGGCCCCGGGCCGGTGCCGAGCAGGACAAGGGACCGGGAGGAATGCCAGCGGCCCGGCCACTCCCCTGGGTTCTCTCCGGAGATCCGTGCCCGAGACGAATCGGTCCGAGACTGTGGACGCGATCTCACGCCCGTCCCTCGGCCGGGATTCCCGGGGAAGTCACACGTGTTCCGGCCCTCTGGGGGGACCTGTGCATCCTGGCGGACAACGATCGTGTGCTGGCACTCCGCGCGGAGTCGGGCAAACCCGCCTGGCCCAGCGGCGGCGCCGATGACGACGGCCGCATTTTCGAAGGGGACGGAGAGCGCGATCGCAGGGCGGGCTCTCGGCAAACCTGGCCCCGGCCGCTCTATCGGCCTGCCATCGACGGCTCGGGTCGGTGTTTCTCTCGCATCGGAGTCGGCGCGGAGCCGAACCGGATCTCGCTCCTCAAGAACGATGCGTCGCGGATCGTGGCGTTCGATCTCGCGAATGGCGAAGGACGGCTCCTCTGGTCGACCCCCGCGGCGACTCTTCCCGGTCAGACGAACTGGTCGTTTGCCGGTCCACCACTTTCTGTCGGAGAGAGCGTCCTGTGCGTCGTGCGGGCGGCGGGGACCGAGGCCCTGTGCGGGGTGGCCTCTCTTGAGGCCTCGACCGGCGGCATTCGCTGGGTGCGGCCCGTCTGCACCGTCATTTCGGAAGCGGACCCGTTGTGGGGACGGGAAACGCTCCGGCAGGAGTCGGGCCGGGTGATCCTCAACCTGACCGGCCTCGTGGCGGCACTGCGCGTGACGGATGGCCGGATCGAGTGGATCCGACGGGACGAAGTCCGCAGGGAACGGGGGGCGTCCCGCCAGCGGGAGGTCGCCACGCTCGATCCGCTCGTGCTCGGAGGCCGCGTCTACGCCATTACGAATGACGACCGGATCGAATGCCTCGACGCCGCCGATGGACGACGCCATTGGGCGTGTGAAACGCCCGGGCCGGTGACATCGGTCATCGGTGCCAGACAGGGAGTCGTCGTCGCGGCGGGGGACTCTCTCTGGGGGACCGACGCTTCCTCGGGCCGGCTCCTGTGGCGGTTCGGCTACGACGATCCCGAAGCCCGGGGGGCAGGCCCCGGCTGTATCGCGGGGTCCGATATCCTCTGGTCGACGCGTGAAGACCTGTTTACCGTCGATCTGCTGACGGGGCTCCCCCTCCACCGCGTGCCGCTGGCGGAAACGAACGCCCGCGGAGGCGTACTGGCGGCGGGGGACCACGAACTCCTTCTCGCTTCCCCCGAGGGACTCAGCCTCTTTCAGCTCTCCCCCTGTGCCGGCGATTGAGCGGATTCCGGTGCACGATGACATGAAGTGCGGCCTCCGGCGTTCTCCTCGGCCGTCGCCCCGTTAACGAAGCGAGCCTCGTGCCGAGCGAAAGAAACCGGGGACGTCGACGCGAGTTGCAGTTTTTCTTCCCCGCTGCATGATGTATTCGCCCGCCGAACCGCCTCGGAATCGCGCCGCCGGCCCCTCGCAGGCGGTCCACACCATGTCGAACGTTGCCCGTTACGCCGCCGCGATCGTCGCCGTCATCATCGCCGCGGTGATCCGGTTGTGGCTGGACCCGCTCTTCGGCGAGCGTTCCCCCTACATCACTTACGTCGTCGCGATCATCATCATCGCCTGGTTTGCCGGGAAAGGCCCCGCCATCCTGACGATGATCTGCGGGTTCCTCTCGGCGTTCTATCTGTTCGCTTCGCCGCGAGGGTCGTTCCAGGTCAGCGGCATCGACGCGCAGATCGGAACGCTGTGGTACATCGCCACGGGGATCTTCAGCATCACCTTTACGGAACTGACCCGATCGGCCGAGCGCCGCGCGAACGCGGTCGCCCTGGAGCTAAAGGACAAGCAGTCGCTGCTGGAGCAGGAAATCCACGAACGCCGTGTCGCCCAGCAGGAGTGCACGAGCCTCCTCCGGCGGATCGTGAGCGCCCAGGAAGACGAACGACGGCGGATCTCGCGCGACCTCCACGACCAGTGCGGCCAGGACCTGACCGCCATGAAGCTGGAGCTCAAGATCCTCTCCGAGACTCTCAAGCCCGCGGGTGAAGTCCGCCAGCGGCTCGATTCGCTGCGGATGCTGATCGACCGGGTGACCGACGAGGTCCACCACCTCTCCCTCAAGCTCCGCCCATCGGTCCTCGACGACCTCGGACTGATGACCGCCGTCGAGAACTACCTTCAATCCTGGAAGTCGCTGACCGGCGTGCCGGTCGACTTCGAGTGTCGCGGATGGGACGAACGACGCGTTCCCGACGAGATCGAGACAGCCCTCTACCGCGTCCTGCAGGAGGCCCTGACGAATGTCGTCCGGCACGCGAAGGCGGATGCGGTCAACGTCCTCCTGACCCGCGACTCCGACCACATCGACCTGATCATCGAAGACCGCGGCCGCGGGTTCTCGGTGCCCGTCGCCTCGCCCCAGCCCCGGCTCGGACTGCTCGGGATGCGGGAGCGGATGGAGGCGGTCGGGGGGCGCCTCGAAATCGAATCGGCCGAAGGGCTGGGGACGACCGTCTTCGCCCGAGTCTCCACGAAAGCGTGACATGCAGCCCCGTCCCGTACGCATCTATCTCGCGGAGGACCACGAACTGGTCCGGACGGGTCTTCGTCTCCTGATCGAGGCGCAGCCCGATCTTTCGGTGGTGGGAGAGGCGTCGGACGGCGTCGCCGCCCTCGAGGGGATTCAGCGGCTCGCCCCCGACGTGGCGGTCATTGACCTGAGCATGCCCCGCATGAACGGCATCGAACTGACCGCCCGGCTGCGGGAGCTCCTCCGGCCGCCCGCGATCCTGACGCTGACCGCGAACGAGGACGCCGCCTATCTGCGGCAGCTGTTTCAGCTCGGTGTCTCCGGCTACCTGCTGAAGCGCTCCGCGGCGGACGAACTGATCGACGCCCTTCGGACGGTCGCACGGGGGGACCGGTTTGTCGGGGCGAACCTGATCGGCCTGATGGTCGATCATTTCACGTCGCCGAGCCCTCCCTCCCCTCCACCGGCCGAGGAGGCCGAGATCCTGAGCGAGCGGGAGCAGGAGGTCCTGCGGATGATCGCCGAGGGACTGACGAACCGGGAGATCGGCGAACGGCTCGAAATCAGCGTCAAGACGGTCGAGACCTATAAGCTCCGGGCGATGCAGAAGGCGAAGCTCGAGGGGCGGGCAGGGATTGTGCGGTATGCGGTCGCCCGAGGCTGGCTCCGCACCTCCTGAACCCGGAGCGGAGTGCTTTCGGCCCCGGCATTGTCGCGCGGAGCCGTTTTCGTGCCGCCCACGGCGTTCCGGAAACCTGCCAGTCCGCGTACACTTCGTGATTCGCCGCTTCTCGAGGTTTCTCCGTCCATGCCCGTCCCCCAGGTTGTCATGGTTGGCCGTCCGAACGTCGGCTAGTGCTCCATCCTGAACTGGCAGGCCGGGAAACTCGTGTCGGTCGTCGATCCGACGGCCGGGGTCACCCGCGACCGCGTCAAGTACCTGATGAGCGAGGGGGACCGGTA
>JAEYWB010000201.1 GCA_023429275.1 Planctomycetota bacterium | reverse complement strand
CATCGAGCCAGATCCCGGCCCGACGTTCCTTCCCGCGAGTGAAGGTCCAGATGATCCGACGGGCGAGGATTCCGACGACCGGATGGTCGAGGTACCGTTCCCGCCAGACTCGAAGCGGCCAGACCTTCCGTTCGAGGAACAGCCCGTCGATCCGGTCCCGCTGGGCGGGAACCATCTTCTCGATGTCCTTCGCCGCGGCCTTGAGGTCCTTCAGCTCCTCGCGGAAGTCCTTCTTCACGGCGGCCGGGATCGACTTCTGGGGCTTGCCGTCGCTCTTTTGCCAGGTGAGCTCACTCTTCCCGCGGGGATCGACCTCGAGGCGGGCCGTGAACTCACCAAAGTATTTCTCCATGCGGCCGATGTCTTCGAGGCCGTAGGAGGGGATGGCCATCTCCTCGATCTCGTCCCGCGGAATCTGCATTCGCCTGGCAGCGGCCGCCAGCGCTTTTTCGATCCCCTTCTGCGCGGCTGCCCCCTTTACCTTGATCTTGAGCATTGCCAACTGGGCGATAGCGATCTCGCCCGGCATCTGCCCGAGGGCGTAGACCGCCGCATTGCCGACACTGACCGACCGGACCCCGACCCCCGAGAGCTTTCGAAACGCCGCGACCGCCAGTCGCCCGATCGCCCGCGAGAGCTCGGTGTCGTTGAGCTGGCTGGACACCCAGACGAGCCCCTTGAGAACGATGGTGTCATGGACATGAAGCTCGTATCCCCGGCCTCGCGACCCGGGCTCTTCAAACTTCGCGAACCAGTCGATGACCCCCTCTCGAAAGGCCGCTTCTGACAGGAGCTGAAGCAGCTCTCCCGCCCGCTTGGACCACTTTCGCGTCGGCGTCCCGGCGGTCGCCTGAGAGCCGTGGGAAAGAAGCTCGACCCAGAGAGCCTGCTGTTCCGGCGACAACCCCGCGAGATGCTGCCCGGCCGCCTCGGACCATCGGTCTTCGGCGACGAGCACGAACCGCGAGCCGCCGGAGCCGTCCCCGATGAGGTGGTTGAGCCGAAAACCGAGCTTTCGAACTTCGTCGTCGCGGTCATCGAGGAAGGAATTCCGGACCCGCTTCAGGATCGCCCGGGCCTCCGGCGGAACCATCGTCTGACGAGACATCGTCTCCAGGGCAGTGAAAAGGCGTTCGATCCAGCTAGGGAGGGAGCCGCTTCCTGCACTGATCTCCAAGCCGTGCGCGAGCCGGGTGAAGTGCTGTTCGGACGAGGGAAGGGGAGGACGGAGGAGCGCCTCAATCAGAATCGGGAAGGCGTACTCCAACCGAATTCCCTCGCGCCCCGGCTCGAACCGGAGTCGAGCCTCGAGAGCGGCCAACAGCACGGCGAAGCGTTCATCCGCCGTCGCCTCGAGTATCGCTTCTCCGGCCGGCAGGCTCGAGACGAGTGACGGGGCCATCCGCCGTCTCGCTCCGTCGGACTCGAGTTCGAAGAGTACCGCCTCGGCAAGAAATGCTTCGAGCAGCAGAGCACCGCGGCGGTCCGCTTCGGCGGCTCGATGGGTGTCCGCCACATCAGCCCCCCACGAGCGGTGTGAGCTTGAGGAACGTGACCGACGTCGCCTCCCTCTGCGGCGTCTTGGGCCGCAGGATCACCTTCTGGTCGAGCGACTCGACCTGCTTGTCGTCGACGAGGATCAGGACGCGGGCCTTCTCGAACGCCTCGCACGCCCGTTCGTACTGCTCTTTCCAGTCGATCTGCCGCCCCGTCTTCAGCTTGCCGCCGTTGAGCGTCTTCTCGGCGTCGGTTGGCTGTACCAGGCCGCGGTACTCGCCCGGCTGACGGGTGTTGTAATCCTGCACTTCCTGGTAGACGCGGGCCCGGATCAGCTCCTGGACCGTGACCTCTTCAGTCAGGAACTCGACGACGAGCTCGTTTGTCGTCCGGCCCATCGCGGTCTCGTCACGGACGGTCAGTGCAATCGGCATGGGACACTCCTCCAGGACCATCGTCGGGCGGCGCAGTGGGCGAACCAGCGAGCGCGGTCTCAGGAATGGTCATACCGGACGGTACACGGCTGTTCAATTCGAACTGGGCCAGAAGCGTTCGAAACTCCCGCTTCAACGGAGCGGCCAGGCACCGGGATCAGGCGACACGCTTCTCACCCGCGCGACGCGATGCGAGTAACCGGGGCCGAATCCAATGTCTCTCCGCGCCGCCCGAAAACTGTTCTTTGAGTACGAGGCATCGAAATTCGGAATGTGGCACGAAGGGGTCTACGACAGGTATTGCTCTTACGGCGTCACGGAGTCGCAGGAATCGGCGTGGCTGGCGGAACTGACGGCGCTTCAACTCTCTCGACTTGCGGAGCCCGGTAACTGGCGTGCCGTCTATTGGCTGTGGCAGGTCGAACGCTGCGATCACCTCGATGAGGTCCTCAAGGCGGTTCCCCTGGGTCAGTTGTGGGAGCGATGCGCGTTTCTTGAAGAGGTGCTCGGGTACTACAGGCTCTGCCGACGGAAGCGGCGGAGCCGCGCCGGCCAGGCCAGAGTCCGGGAGACTGTCCTGACGCACGCTATTGCGCTGCGGCGTCGATGCCGGTCGGCCGAAAAGGTCGCACGCGTGGAGAAGATCATCTCGGCGGCACGACGGCTGACCTGAACTGGCAACTCCTCCGGTCACGCTCCGTTCTGAGTGGCCCACTCGAGATGCGAAGATACGTCCAGCGATCCCACCAGGAGAATGTCCGCGGAGCGTCTCTGAACGCCCTCCGGCGGTGAGGAAGACCTGCGGGTTCGTCGCGAGGTGAGCCCGCAGGACATCGCGGAGGGCGTCCCGCATCAGCAGGTCGCGCTCGGCGGCTTCGCCGCGGGACTCCTTCCGAGCTCATTCGAGGAGACCTGGCCAAGGCCGTTCAACAGCTCAAGGAGGCCCCCGGGAGGGGGTTGTTCGTCGGAGGCGTGACCCTCCCGATGGCCCTCGCGGAACTCGACCTGATCGATGAATACGAGTTCGTCGTCCATCCAAGGCTGGCGGGCCGCGGGCCGACGTTGTTTGCCGGGCTGTCAAGACACGTCGACCTGAAGCTGGTGGGCCGGCTGGAGTACGGCTCAGGGGCGGTGGCCATGCGGTATGAGCCGAGGCGGTCGTCCTCGCGGGGCCTCACGGAGTCGACGCCGGCTCGCTCTGGCGCTCGACTTCGCCGAATACCCGCCGTACTCTCCTGAAGCGCCGGAACCCCTCAATCGTTGCCACTGCAAGGTCCCCGCATGCGCTGTCGAGACGCCGCCGTTGTCGGCCTCCTGCTCTCGTGCTTCCTGATTCTCCAGCAGCCCGGACCCCTTTCCGCTCAGGCTCCCCCGGCGGCAGGGGCGAAGACCCCGGCCAAGGGAGCTGCGGCCGATTCTGAGAAGTCGGCCCGCGACGTCTATAAAGAAGACCTCGCCGGCAACGAAGACGTCGAGAAGGTCATCAAGGGGTTCGCCGGCAAGGGAGCGGTCGGCGATGACAGCCAGCCGACCCCGCCCCTCGAGGCGGTCAAGCGGTTCAAGGTGGCGGACGGCCTCGAGATGGAGCTGGTCGCCGCCGAGCCCGATGTCGCCCAGCCTCTCTACATCTCGTTCGATCCGAAGGGACGGATGTGGGTCGTTCAGTACCTGCAGTATCCCTTTCCCGCCGGGCTGAAGGTCGTGAAGTACGACCAGTACCTCCGGGCGGTCTTCGACAAAGTCCCCCCTCCGCCGCCGCATCACTTCGTCGGCAAGGACAAGGTGACGGTCTGGGAAGACACCGATGGCGACGGAAAGTACGACAGGCACAAGGATATCGTCGACGGCCTCAACATCGTCTCGTCGGCCCTCGCCGGAGACGGCGGCTTCTGGGTGCTGAATCCTCCTTACCTCCTCTTCTATCCCGACGCGGATGGCGATGACGTTCCGGATGGGGACCCGGTCGTGCACCTCTCGGGCTTCGGCCTCGAGGACACGCACTCGGTCGCCAACAGCCTGCGGTGGGGGCCGGATGGCTGGCTCTACGGGGCGAACGGATCGACGACCACGGCGAACATCAACTCCGCCGTGACGAAGAACGTCCGGTTCCTCGGCCAGTGCATCTGGCGGTACCACCCGGTCAGCCAGGTCTTCGAGATCTTTGCCGAAGGGGGAGGCAACACCTTCTCGCTCGAGATGGACGCGAAAGGGCGGGTCTTCTCGGGGACGAACGGCGGCGGGACGCGCGGCATGTTTTACCCCCAGGGAAGCTACGGAGTGAAAGGGTGGGCAAAGCATGGCCCGCTCACGAATCCGTTCGCCTTCGGTTACTTCGAACACATGCGCCACCAGGGGGACGGCGACCGGTTCCCCCAGACCTTCTCGATCTACGAGGCGGACAACCTGCCGGAGAAGTACCGCGGGACGATCATCTCGGCGAACGCCCTTCACAACCGGGTCTGGGCAAGCGAGTTGCTGCCGGATACCTCGACCTACAAGACGGTCGACCTGCCGCCGGTCGTGACGACGCCGGACCGCTGGTTCCGCCCGGTCGACATCAAGCTCGGCCCCGATGGCGCGGTCTACCTCGCGGACTGGTACGACACGCGGCTGACCCACGTCGACCCCCGCGACAACTGGCACAAGGCGAGCGGCCGGATCTATCGGCTGCAGGGGACCGAGCGGCCAAAGCGGGGCGCCGGCGAGAAGCCGTTCACCGCGGTCGACATGACGAAGCTGCCCGATGACGAGCTGATCGGACTGTTCGCGCAGCCGAACCGCTGGGTTCGCGAAACGGCGGTCCGCGTCCTCGGCTGGCGGCTGGCGAAATCGAAGACGGAGACCACCCTGGCGAAGCTGGGAC
>JAEYWB010000200.1 GCA_023429275.1 Planctomycetota bacterium | reverse complement strand
CGCGAAGACATCGCCGACCTGGCGGATCTGAGCACCGATGAACGGGTCTCCGGGAAAGGAGCCCTCACCCGACAGCGGACGGTGATCACCGACGCGACCGGGGCGCTCGTGGTCGACGAGGCGGGCTGCCTGCCGGGACGGGTCCTGTGGGCGGTCGGATCGAATCACTGCGCCGTCGAGACTCCGCGGGGGAGGCTCGAATGCACGGTCCGCCGGCTCGTGCGGGACCTGGCCCGAGAGACCCGCAACGCCATCGCGGCGGGGGACGAGGTTCTCGTCCGCCCGGCCGATGACGGGACGACGGGGACGATCGAGCGGATCGAGCCGCGACGGTCGACCCTCAGCCGCGGCCAGGGGCGGCACGCCCACCTGATCGTGGCCAATGTCGACCAGGCGGTGATCGTCGCCTCGTCGATGGATCCCCCTCTCAAGCCGGCGCTGATCGACCGGTTCCTCGTGAGCTGCGAGGCGGGCAAGGTCGCCGGGATCGTCTGCATCAACAAGGGGGACCTCGTCGACCCGGTCCCGCTTCAGCCGGTGATTGGCCAGTACAGCCGGATGGGCTACCGCTGCCTGCTGGTGAGCGCCCTGACCGGCCAGGGGATCCCCGCCCTGCGGATGTGGCTGAAGGACAAGACGACGGTCTTCACCGGCCAGAGCGGCGTCGGCAAGTCGTCCCTGCTCAACGCGGTCCAGGAGGGACTGGCGCTCAAGACCGGGGCGGTCAGCGATGACACCGGCAAGGGACGGCACACGACGCGCGTTGCCGAGTTGATCGCTCTCAACGGGGGCGGCTGGGTCGTCGACACCCCCGGCATCCGCCAACTCCAGCTCTGGAACGTCGCACCGGCCGAGGTCGAAGGGTATTTCCGGGAGTTCGGCGCGTTCGTCGCTCACTGCCGGTTCCCGGACTGCACCCACACGCACGAAAGCGACTGCCGCGTGAAGGATGCGGTCGACGAGGGATTGATCTCGCCGCTGCGGTACGACAGCTACGTCCGGATGTTCCAGAGCGACGCGATGGACCTCGCGGCCCTCGAGGCGGAGCTGGGTTAGAGGTTAGAGCCGAGAGGTTAGAGAGCAGGGAGTGATGCCAGTCTGCCTTTTCCTCTCTAACCTCTAAGCTCTCACCTCTAACCCGAACGAGCCTACTTCGGCTGCATCCTGGCGGTCTCCATGACCCACTCCAGCGCCCGCATGTTGTTGACGCCGTCTTCGGCCGGCTCGAGCAGTTTGCCCGCCTCGATCGACCTGCAGAAGTCGTCGATCTCCTCGCCGAACTCGTTGGCGTGCGGAACTTCGATCCGCTCGAAGGGATCAGTGCCGCTCGCCCCTTCCCACTCGGTGGAGCGCGTGATGAGCAGCGGCGTCCCCGCCGGCGGGAGGAACGCCTGTTCGAGGACGATCCGCCCCTTCGTCCCCACGAGCTCCGCGTGACAGCGGTACGGGGCTTCGAAGCTGCAGTCGATGTTCGCAAGGACGTCCCCGGGGAACGACAGGGCGATCTGCATCGTCATGTCGACGCCCGTTTCCCACCAGTGGGCCCGGGAGTAGACGTGTTCGGGCTCAGCGCCGGTGAAGTGCCGGGCGCAGTTGACCCCGTAGCAGCCGACGTCCCACATCGCCCCCCCGCCCCGCTCCGGCTTCAGCCGCCAGTCGTTGCGGTCGATATTGAACGAGAAGTTCGCGTTGATCAGCCGCAGTTCCCCGATCGCCCCTTCGCTCACGAGTTTCTTCGCGAGCTTCGTCCTGGGATGATGCCGCCACATGAACGCTTCCTGCAGGATCACTCCCGCGCGGAGGCAGGCGGTCGACATCTCGTCCGCCTCGGCGACAGTCATTGCCAGCGGCTTCTCGCACAGGACATGCTTCCCCGCCCTGGCGGCGGCGATCGTCCAGTGGCGGTGCTGGTCCCCCGTGCAGGGGACATAGACGGCGTCGATCTCGGGATCGGCGAGAAGGGCCTCGTAGGAGTCGTACGCCTTCGGGACGCCGTTCGTCGCCGCGACGTCTTTTGCGACGCCGGGCCGCTCGCTGGCCAGGGCGTGCAGGACGGCCCGCTTTGAGGCCTTCATTCCCGGCAGGAGCCCGCGTCCGACAATCCGACCACAGCCGAGGCTTCCAAATCGAATCGTCATGGGGCGGAGTTCTCGAAAAACCGGGAGAGGATGCCGTGGACGCCTGCAGGCTGGAGCGGCGCATCATATCGGCCGACCCGCGTCGCAACAGCGTTCACACTCTGCCAGCAGTGAGATCGCCGCCCGGGGTGATGGTGACCGCGTCAAACCCGGCCACTACGATTCAACTTTCATTGATGCATCGTTCCCCAGGCAAATCGCCGCAGATGCGGCCCAGTCCAGCGGCGGTCTCATGAGAAGGGCAATTTTGCCGCAGGATTCATCGTCGGCTGGTCGACGATCCTTGTCCTTCGCCGGTACGGAGAGTCTCATCCCGGCTCCTTGATCGACCGCAACGCCAACGTCATGGAGTCCCTTCCACCCCTGTTGGCATCGGTCGGGGCAATCATTGCTGTTTCATTCCTCAACCGATCGGGTCATGCCAGATGAAGATTACGCGTCTCCTCGCCTACCGCGTCGAGCTCCCTCTCAAGGAGGGGAACTACAAGTGGTCGGGCGGAAAGTCGGTGACCGTCTTTGATTCCACGATCATCCGAATCGAGACCGACGCCGGCCTCGTCGGGACGGGTGAAGTCTGTCCGCTCGGTCCGTTCTACCTCCCCGCCTACGCCGAAGGGGTCCGGAGCGGACTGCGCGAACTGGGTCCCCACCTTCTCGGCCAGGACCCGCGGCAGCTTTCCCGGCTCAACCGGCTCATGGATGCCGCCCTCAAGGGGCACCCTTATGTCAAGAGCGGCCTCGACATGGCCTGCTGGGACATCCTCGGGCAGGCCTGCGGTCTGCCGGTCAGCGAACTGCTCGGGGGACGGTACGGTGAGGACTACGTGCTCTACCGGGCGATCTCGCAGGAGTCTCCCGAGGCGATGGCCCGCCGTGTCGCCGAGTACCGTGCCGAAGGCTACCGCCGGTTCCAGCTCAAGGTCGGGGGCGATCCGGACGAGGACATCGCGCGCATCCGGGCGACGCGGGCCATGCTCGAGCCGGGGGACCGGCTGATCGCGGATGCCAACACCGGCTGGACGCAGCATGAGGCGATGCGGGTCGTTCGCGGTGTGCGGGACATCGACGTCTACATCGAGCAGCCCTGCCTGACCTACGAAGAGTGCCTGGCGGTCCGCCGGCACTGCGACCATCCGTTCGTCCTCGACGAGAATGTCGACAGCCTCGACATGCTCCTTCGCGGCAAGGCCGACCTCGCGATGGACGTCGTCAACCTCAAGATCAGCAAGCTCGGCGGTCTCACCCGGCTCCGCCAGGCGCGGGACCTGTGCGTCAGCATGGGAATCGCCATGACCGTCGAGGACAGCTGGGGGGGCGATATCGTGACCGCCGCGATTTCGCACCTCGCCCACAGCACTCCGCCGGAGCTGCTGTTCACGAGCACCGATTTCAACAGCTACGTCACGGTCTCGACCGCCGAGGGAGCGCCACAGCGGGTGAACGGGCGGATGTCCGCCTCGGCCGCTCCCGGGCTGGGCATCACGCCTCGCATGGACGTGCTCGGCGAGCCGGTCGTCGTCATCGGCGGCGTCCGCTGACATTCATTTGGACGGGGTCGGCCGCTACGCTCCTTTGACCAACCCTCTCTCCGAAGGTCTTGCTTCATGAACTCTCGAAGCCGCCGCGCCCGCCGACTTCTCCCTCTCCTGTTCCTCGCGGCGGGGTTGTCGGCCGCCCGGCCGGTCACCGCGCAACCGCCGAAGACGGAGGCTCGTCC
>JAEYWB010000198.1 GCA_023429275.1 Planctomycetota bacterium | reverse complement strand
CCCCAAAGGGTATCCCACTTCTTGCATCCCCCACCACCAGCTAACGGATGCACCCAGACAGGTCGCCTATTTTTGCGAGGTGGAGGAAGGGAACAGGTGACAGGTGACAGGTGACAGGTGACAGGGGACTGGGTACAGGGGGCAGGGAAATGGCGGTGACATCCGACTCCCTGTTCCCGAGTCCTTCTCTCACGGCAGCTCCAGGATCTGATCGTCGTTGTAGTCTTTGCCCGCGTCGTCCTGAGTGTTGGTTCCCCAGCTGATCAGGAAGACACCCGTTCCGTTGGACGGGCGGTAGACGTACGGGGCGTCCGTGTGCGAGTCGAGCGGGACCTCGTCCACGAGCTTCCTGCGGACGAGGACGTCGAGAGCCGCCGGGTACTTGCCGTCAGCAAGCTTCGCCCGCGTCAGGGCCAGCCCCAGGATCACCATGTCACGGCGGACACGGGCCCGATCGTCGGTGGCCCGGCGCTGGCGGTAGAGAGGGCGGAGCGACATCGCCATCGACTCGCCGATCGAGCGGCTGGCGGCTTTCGGATCCTTGTCGAGCGTCTCCGCCATCCGCTTCGTCACCTCGTCAGCGGAGGCTTCCCAGTCGGCGAACGAGTTGTCGAGCTCCTGGAACAGCTCGTTCTGCTTCGCACGGTCTCGGGTCGCGAGGGCCTTGACCAACTGATCCTGAAGTTCGTCCGCCCGGGCGTAGGCTGCGTCCCAGTCGATCGCCCCCAGGCGTTTCCCTTCCAGCTTCTTGAACTCTTCGTCCTTGAGCGGCTCGAAGAAGCTGCGGACCGACTGCTGGTCGGACTTCACGAACTCGATCTCCTGCCGAATGATCGCCCGCTCGCCGATCTGGGCAGCCTGGTCGCAGGTCGGCAGGGGGGGAAGGGCGGCGAGAGTCTCCTGGAAGGCCTTGGCGGCATCGGCGGTCAGCTTTCCTGATTCAATCAGCGCGACTTCCCCGCGACAGGCGATGGCGTCGACAACATGCGCCTTGGCGACGGAGACATCGAGGGGAGAGCCCGTGGCCAGCAGGAAGGCCAGCTTGTGACACGCCGTCAAGTCCTTCAGGGCCGAGGCGAAGTCTCCCCCGGCCGCTCGCTGCAGAGCCCTCACCGTCAGCATGCGGGAGATGAAGGAGAGCCGGCGCTCAATCGCCAGCGATGCCGAGAGGAGCCGCGGCGGGTCATCGGCCGTGATGAGTGGAACGTAGTACCGCGGCTTGTCGGCCGCCGCAACGATCGCATCGAGGGCCCCCCGGTTGGCCTCGAGGTACGCCGCCAGGTCGGGAATCTCCTCGGTTCCGCCGGCGCCCCCCCAGAGCATCTCGGAGGCGGGGAGCAGCTTCTGCTGAAGGCGGAGCGACTCCACGCGCTGCTGCTCCTCGGGAACCGTTCCGAGATTCGCAATGTATTCGTCGGCCGAGATGAACCGGGGAGCGGTCTTGGAGAGCTTGACGATCCCCATCATGGCGAACGTGTCGGAGACGAGGTCGGGCGCCAGGGCGCTCTCTCCAAGGGCCTGAACGAGGAAGACGCCGGCGTTGTCCTGCGGCCTGAGGTCCTTCGAGAGCTGCTCGTTGAGGGTGCGAAGCGTCCCCTCCGCAGCCTTGGGGATCTCCTGGGCCTTGAGGACCAGCCCCTGCGGCAGAGCCCTGTCGACCGGCTTTTCGTCTTCGGCCGCGACCGCCAGCCGGGTCGCGAATCCTCCCACTCCTCCGACGCCGAGGCCGAACAACAGGGGAGCGGCGAGAACAGCCGCAGTGAGCGGGTGGCGGACGCGGAAGGTCGAACGGGGCATGGGAGCCAACTCCTGGATGTCGGGCGCGGGATTCATTGTGAGGAGGCGAGACGGAGAAAGGAATGCGGCGGCAGGACGGCCGTCGACTGGGCCGTTGACCGTGTCGCTGGACGGGGTGCGCGAGGGCGGTACTCTGCGTAGCGGAGGTGTCCGATGCGCGCTCGCTGGACGTTTGCTGTTGTCTCCCTCGTCTCCCTTCTCTTCCCGGCCTGGGCCCACGCCGAAGGGGAGCGCGGGCGGCAGCCGGTTGAGACCATTCCCGACGGGAAATGGGACAAGCGGATCGTCTTCATCGCCGGAAGCAACTTCTTCAAGCTCGGCGAGCACGAGTATCGGGAGGGCTGCTCCGTCCTGATGGACCTTGTCAGACAGACAAAGGGCGTGACGGCGACACTGGCGCTCGACTGGCCTGAGAAGCAGGAGACCCTGCAAGGGGCGGATGCCGTCGTTCTGCTCTTCGACGGTGCCGCCAAGCATCCGCTCCTGAACGCCCGGCGGCGGCAGCAGTTCCAGGAGCTGGTCGACAAGGGAGCCGGCGTAGTCCCCCTTCATCAGGGGGTTGACGTTCCGGCGGAACTGCACGACGCGGGCCGAGGATGGTTCGGCGCCGTCTGGGAGAAGGGGTCTTCCCAACGGGGTCACTGGGTTCACAGGTACGACACCTTCCCCGAACACCCGATCACCCGCGGTGTGACGCCATTCTCGATCGACGACGGTTACCTGTTCAAGTTGCGGTTCGTTCCGAAGCTCGAAGGAGTGACGCCGCTGCTTCGGACAGTCTCACCGGCAAAGCCGGTCAAGCTGCAGGAAGGGAACGAAGATGTCGTCGCCTGGACGTACGAGCGTCCCAAGGGAGGACGAACATTCGCTTTCACGGGAACCCACCTTCACAAGAGCCTCGCCGAGGAGGGTTACCGCCGGTTCCTGACCAACGGAATCCTCTGGGCGGCCAGGGCCGAGGTGCCGGCGGGCGGTGCGCCGGTCGCACTCGACCCGGCGTCGCTCGACCTTCCCGCTCCCCAAAAGTAACGCGGCACTCCATGCCGCGGTACGATGAGGGTTCTCCTGTCTTCGGCCCCCGATGTCCTCGTGAATCGAAGGCATCCCTTCCGCGGGCATTGCCGCTTTGATGCCCTTCTGTTGTGATGCGGCCTTCCCTGATGAAAGCCGATCCCATGCGTTCCTACCTCCAGCTCTGCCGGTTCTCCGCAGTCTTCACGGCGCTCGGAGATATCATTCTCGGGTTCCTGCTCCTCTGGCCGTCGCTCGAGCCCTGGAACAAGTCCATTCCGCTCCTCCTGGCGTCAGCGGGTCTTTACCTCTCGGGAATGGCCTGGAACGACATCTTCGACCGCGCGGAAGATGCCCGCGAGCGGCCCAACCGGCCGATTCCGTCGGGACGCGTTCCGGTTCGTAACGCGGTGATCTTCGCATCGCTGCTGACGATCCTCGGACTCGCCTCGAGCGCGGTCGCCGGAACCATCTCCCTCGCGACGGCCCTCCTCCTGACGGTCTGCATCTTTCTCTACGATGGCGTGCTGAAGCGGACGCCGGTCGGGCCGCTCGTCATGGGGAGCTGCCGGTTCTTCAACGTCCTGCTGGGGGCGAGTGGCGGAGTCGATGACCTCCAGCATCTGTTCTCGATGCCACACGTGTGGGTCGCCGCGTCGATGGGGATCTACATCGCCGGAGTCACCTGGTTCGCCCGGTCCGATTCTGGACAGAGCCGACGCCTCGACCTCATCGGCGGAGGCCTCGTCATGAACATTGGGCTGATCGGGCTCGCCGCCTGGATGATGGGCGTCCCCGTCCGCCTCGGCTGGGAGTTTTCAACGATCGATCCCGGCGGGGCGTGGAACCTCGTCCTCGCCCTGATCGTGATTTCGATCACCGTCGACCGCCGAATCGTCCGCGCCCTCAGCGATCCGAGCCCGGCGACCGTCCAGCTCGCCGTCAAGACGATGCTCCTGACGCTCCTGGTCCTCGACGCTCTCCTGATCTACTACTACCGGGGAGAGGCGGGAAAGCCCTACTCGCTGGCGTGCCTCGCCATGATCGCTCCAGCCCTCCTGCTCGGTCGCTGGCTGACCATGACCTGATCGGCGGAAGGCCTCCACCGATCCACAGAACGGCCCTTCAGGACGTTCGAATCGTTGCCGGACGGCGCCTCGACACGGCAATCGGAATGCCCTGAACTGCCGTTCCACGGGACAACGCGGCTCAAGTCCTTTTCTCCATCGTGTCGATTTGCGGTAAACCGTTGTCGGCACGGCAAATGCGCACTTCCGAAATCGGATGTCGTTTTGGTCATCCGATCGACGACAACCTGCGTACTATTCTGTGCCGGAGTTGAGACGGACCTCATCTCTGTGCGATGTACTGATACAGGCAGTCCGGGCGATCAACCCGGCCAGTCCGATCGAAGGAAAGAGCCAGCACAATGTTCTTTGACCCTGTTTACTTCCTCTTCATCGGCCCGGCGGTTTTGTTGGGGATGTGGGCGCAGTACCGCGTCAAATCGACGTTCGCCGACGCCGAACAGGTTCCCGCCAGTCTGTCAGGGGCGGCGGCCGCGCGCCATATCCTCGATGAGGCGGGACTGCACGACGTCGGCATCGAGTCGACCCCCGGGGCGCTCTCGGACCATTACGATCCGGGCAGCCGCGTTATCCGGCTGAGTGAGCCGGTCTACCACGCGCGGAACGCCGCCGCCGTGGGGGTTGCCGCGCACGAAGCCGGGCACGCGATTCAGCACGCGACCCATTACGCACCGCTGGTCTTCCGGAACCTGGCCGTTCCAGCGGCGAATTTCGGGAGCAACATCTCGATTCTTCTGCTGATCGTCGGCGCGCTGATGCACGCCCAAGCGCTGATCTGGCTGGGGATCCTGAGCTTCGCGATGGTCGTCCTTTTCCAGATCATCAACCTGCCGTGCGAGTTCGACGCGAGCCGCCGCGCGAAGGACCTGCTGGGGAACTACGGCATCGTCGACCAGGATGGAGCGATCGCCGTCCGGCGGACCCTCAACGCCGCGGCCTGGACATACGTCGCCGGAACGATTCAGGCCGTCCTGACCCTCCTGTACTACATCATGCGGTTCACCGGAGGCTCGCGGGACGAGTAATCTCCCGACAGTGCCCCGCGAGTCAGAAGAAGCCCCGCCGACAGCCGAGTGCCGGCGGGGTTTTTCGTTTGGTGTCCTGAACCGATCGTTCCTTCTCGAGCAAACCGCCGCTCACATCTCCGAGGGGGCCTCAATGGCCACCGGCGGACTTGCCGCTGCGGGATCAATGTCGTCAGGTTCCGGATGGCCGAGGAACCAGAAGCACACAATCGCCACGGCCGTCGGCATCAGGGCCCCCAGGAAGAGCCCGCCAGGGCTGATTCCCTGGTTCTCAAACACCTTGGCGTTGTGAAGGATCCCTGCGCCGGCGGGGTTCGGGGCGTTGGCGATCACGGTCAGGCCTCCTCCGGTCACCGCTCCCGCGAGGAGGGCGTACTTGAGCTCGGGGGTGATCCCCTCGACGAGCGAGCCGAGGTACGTCAGGGCGGCGTTGTCGGTAATCGCGGTGAGGGCGGTCGCACCGAAGTAGAGAGCCGATCCGCCAAGGCTCGTGATCAGCGGTCTGAGCCAGTACTCCTGGAGATTGCCGAGCGTCACAAGCCCCGCAAGGAAAAAGCCGACGAGCAGTCCTTCCCGAAGCTTGAGCTCGTCCTGGTACTCCTTCGTCGCCGTGACCAGGCCCAGGAAGAGCATGAAGACGCCGAAGAAGACGTCCGCATGATGTGAGAACAGGACGACCGCAGCGAGAAAGAGGACGTGAAGTGCGGTGAGCCATGAGGGGAGCGCGATTCCCTGATCCTCGGCGGGCTCGATCGTCGAAAGCTCTTTGCGGAAGAGGCCCGTGACGATGAGAGTCGAGACGACTGAGCTGACGACCGCCTTCCAGCCGAAATGCGTCAGCATGTGCATCGTGCCATAGCCCCAGGTGCTGGCGACCATCAGGACGGGCGGCGCCGCAAAATGGGTCAGCGTTCCTCCGATCGACACGTTGACGAAGAGAAGGCCGATCGTTGCGTACGCAAGCCGTTTGGAGATTCCGCAGTCGAAGTACCGTCGCTTCAGAAGGATCGCGAGGAGCGTCATGGCCGCCGGCTCCGTGACGAACGATCCGAGGAGCGGCCCGACGGACAGGGCAGTCAGGTAGAACGCGACGCTCTGGTTCATCGGTAACAGCCGCGCCAGGCCGACGAGCGTCTTCTCGGCGAGCTGCACGACGGGACGGGTCGCCGCGACGACCATGATGACGAGCACGAACTTCGGCTCGGTGAAATTGAGACTCTCGACATACTCGACCGCCTTCCCGATCGAGCCGTTGATCGCCGCAATGGCCGCAAAGAGCGCCGCCGCCCAGAGCCCGAAGACGACCTCCGTCTCTGCCAGGAAGTGCAGGAGGTTTTCGGGAATGGATCCTTCGGGATACCGATGTGCCAGGGCGGCAAACCGCTTCACCATGAAGGTGTGAATGACGGCCAGAGCGAATAGAGCCGTGGCGATGTAGTTCGCGAGCGTCGGCGGCGCCGCTTCAGCGGCCTTGCTGACCCCTTCATGAGCGGCGGATGTTGCAAGCAGGACAAGGGATGACAGCATCAAGGAATACGTCCCTCCGACTTCGGGCGATGGACTGGCCCGGGG